>NVSP01000202.1 GCA_002732755.1 Phycisphaera sp. | reverse complement strand
ATCGGCATGCAGCACTCAACCGGCTCTTCCGCTGTCAAACCTGATCCCCCCCACCTATCCTCAGGCTCAGCCCCGCAACAGACGCTGGGCCATAAACCCAACACCATCGCCCGATGTGGCGACCCCTCAGGGAGAATCCGATGTCCGAAGCAATCACCATGTCCGCCARTGGCCTSAAYGTCCCSARCAACCCCATCATCCCCTTYATCGAGGGCGATGGCACKGGCCSCGACATYTGGGCCGCCTCSGTCAAGGTCTTYGATGCCGCGGTCGAGAAGGCGTACAAGGGCGAACGCAAGATCGCCTGGCGCGAGACGCTCGCCGGCCAAAAAGCCAAGTACAAGACGGGCGAGTGGCTGCCCGAGCAGACGCTCACCGATTTCCGCACCTATCTCGTCGGCATCAAGGGGCCGCTGACCACCCCCACCGGTGGCGGGATCCGCTCGATCAATGTCGCACTCCGCCAGAAGCTCGACCTCTACACCTGTCTCCGGCCCGTCAAATATTTCGCTGGCGTGCCTAGCCCCGTCAGGCATCCCGAGAAAACCAACATGGTTATTTTCCGTGAAAATACAGAAGACATCTACGCCGGCATCGAGTTCGAGCAAGGCACCGATGACAACAAGAAATTCACAGCATTGCTCGCCGAAACCTTCCCCGACCGCTTCGCTAAGGTCCGCTTCCCAGAGACCACGGGCTATGGCATCAAGCCGATCTCTCAAGAGGGCACCGAGCGGCTGGTCAAGGCCGCCATCCAGTACGCGATCGATCACGACAAGCCATCCGTCACGCTCGTCCACAAGGGCAACATCATGAAGTTCACCGAGGGTGCCTTCATGAACTGGGGCTACGAGGTCGCGGCGAAGAGCTTCGGCGCGGTGCCGCTCGACGGCGGGCCTTGGCATGTTATTAAAGCTGGTAGCACAGCTCTCCGAGCTGGGGGCTCTCCCGGTTCGGAGAACCGGGCCACCAAAGACATCATCATTAAGGATGTCATCGCTGACGCGTTCCTCCAGCAGATCCTGACCCGGCCCGCTGAGTACTCCGTCGTCGCCACGATGAACCTCAACGGCGACTACATCTCCGACGCACTCGCCGCGTGCGTCGGCGGCATCGGCATCGCCCCGGGYGCCAACATCAACTACGACACCGGCCACGCCATCTTCGAGGCCACCCACGGCACAGCACCCAAGTACGCCGACCAGGACAAGGTCAACCCCGGCTCACTGATCCTCTCGGGCGTTCTGATGCTCGAACACATGGGCTGGCAGGAAGCCGCGGACCTGATCGTCAAGGGCCTCGAAGGCGCGATCACGGCAAAGACTGTAACCTATGACTTCGARMGSCWSATGGACGGRGCCACGCTCCGYAAGTGCTCGGAGTTTGGGGAAGATATTGTCAAACATATGAAATGATAGAGGACCTATTTGTATGTGTAGAGCTGAATCTAACAGCCAATATTCTCGCCGGTACAGGTCGCTGCTGGGGTTTGCGAATCAAAATGACACAAAGAAATTTCTTGGTGCTAAGGATCTAGTCGCACCAATAAGCTTCAAATACGCCGACACTTTGGTACAACGAATCAGAGACATTACTTCAAAGTATTCCGAAGTGTTACAGCATGCGCTGACCCCAGATAATTTCGAAGACTTTGCTCGAGATAAAATCGATACCCCATACTCTCTCATCAAGAGTAACAGCCTATTGCCTCGCATGAATAACCAAGGCAGAAGGCCGGAGAGCGTGCTGTTTTCCTGGTTGCGGGGCTACGCAACCGCAGAGTATTTCATACCCTCGATATCACACATACTCGGTGGACAGGAATTTGCAGCAATAGGCGAGGACGATTTCACATCTTTTGAAACCTTTCACCGCGCTCCAACGGCAGACTACTCGACACTTATCAACGGACGAAAGGTACATCTTGAAATCCAGAGTGGTTTCCAAAAAATCAGCGATATCAAACAGCATAAGGTACTAGAAGCCAAACGGATCTACCAAGACTGCGACATTCCATCTATTTGTATTCATATTGATTTGTTCAATGGGCAGTGTGCGTTTGTTCGTCTGGACACTATCCCAGACTCAGATGTAAACTGGGTTACTCGACAGCAGATGGAGGGCCAAACTGTGTTTTCGATTGACCAAAATGATTTCAAGTGGMGGYTGGCRGACMGCAYRCCAAGCYTTGAKGATCTCGAGCTYTCGCTATGACTTAYAAACCGACWTGYGTCGAACTGTTTGCYGGCGCCGGCGGGCTGGCCCTTGGCTTAAAGCAAGCCGGGTTCACCGCTGTCTTTGCGAATGATATAGATCCAGACGGTTGCGCATCATTCAAGCTCAATCATCCAGAGACAGAAGTTGTTTGTGGCGATATCCGCGACATTGATTTTTGCGATGTCAAAAACAGACTCGCTCCCGGCGGGATCGACCTAGTGGCAGGCGGACCTCCCTGCCAGGGATTCAGYACSGTTGGTTCAAAGAAYGAAAGSGATCCKMGWAATAGYYTGTTYTATGAGTTTATCAGGGCSGTYTCRGAGCTGAGCCCMAAATGCATACTGTTTGAGAATGTCTCTGGATTCAAACGGATGTATCATGGCCGTGCCTTTGATGCCCTTGTTACTGAACTCAGCGATCTTGGCTACTCCTGCGTCCACGGCGTACTGAATGCATCTGATTACGGTCTGCCTCAGCATCGGAATAGAACCGTTGTTCTCGGATGGAAATCTGATTCCACACCAATACAACTGCCGGTGCCCTCTCACGGAGTTGGCTTAGGCCTGTTCAACCTCCAGCCACGCCGGACTCTGATGGAGGCGATCAGCGATCTGCCTCCTCTTTCTGTTGGGGATGCTCAATTCGAGTACAAGACAGAACCGCAGAATGAGTACCAGCAAATCWTGCGCGATGGTGTYGMGCATCTTACAGARCACAACTCCKCAAAKTATGGRSATAAAATGCAAGAAATTTTATCTCTYATCCCCAARGGSGGATCTRTAAACGATCTGCCRGARAGGCTCCGCCCCAAAAGYTACTTCGGCAATACATACGCGAGATTGCTGCCGGACGAGCCAGCCCCCACGATAACACGTAACTTTGGGACACCATCTTCTTCGCGTTGTGTACACCCCTTCCAGAATCGAGCGCTGAGCACCCGTGACGGCGCGAGGTTGCAAAGCTTTCCTGACAGCTACAAGTTCGTAGGTGGCAAGGGATCAAAGAATCTCCAGATCGGAAACGCGGTCCCGCCGATACTTGGAAGAGCTTTGGGAAGAGTGCTCTTTAATCAACTGGTGCCACAGGGCAATAGCATGAATACGAAGGCGGCTGCCGCGGAGCCCGCTTGCGAGGGCGGCGGGTGGTACTGACCTGTGCCACTGACCCTCATTTCGGGACCATGTGTTATTCCCAAACGGATAAGAGCACGGCCGACACGGCCGTGGCACGGGATGGGATTGGCTGGGGTGCTTTTCTCTTGTGCCACGGCTGTGTCAGCCGTGCTCTTGGGCTCGCCTACTCGGCCCGATCCATTGCCATCCGCACATCCTCGATCCCCGCCCAGAACCGTGCGCTCGACCACTCCCAATCGGTTGCCCGGCTGACCAACCCCCGCCGAACCGGGTTCGCGTGGATGTATGACGCGATCTCTTCGATCGAGCGAGTGCTTGTGATGTTCTCGTCGTCCCCGCCGCCGGCCTGCCAGAAGCGGAAATCGGTTCGATCACCGCGCCGAACAGTCAGCCGCTGGATCCACGCGGGG
Source organism: Phycisphaera sp. (assembly GCA_002732755.1). Classification (GTDB taxonomy): domain Bacteria; phylum Planctomycetota; class Phycisphaerae; order Phycisphaerales; family UBA1924. Next base: position 1,598 of record NVSP01000202.1, on the reverse strand, counting down.
TCGTGTTCTGTGAGCCATTCGCGTGCTTGCATCGAAACGGATCGCTTGCACGATGCGAGGATCTTGCTGATCTCATACTCGTGTGATCGTGGGCGGATCAGCAGATGAACATGCTCGGGCATGATGACATATGCAACCACAGCGACATCGAGCTTCTGACGCATCACTTTGAGGGATTCGATGAACCACGCCCGCGTGCGATCGGAATCCAGAAGTGGGAGATGTTGGTGGCAGGAGAAGGTCAGGAAGTGGGCATGGTTTGGGATGTTGTGARATTTTCTGGTTTTTTGGTGTGGTTGGTTTGTCATGGTGTGACCCARGAAGACACGGCTGACACAGCCGTGGCACGAGTGCTGGGTGGTCTTTTCCATACACTGACGGGTAGCACACAGATTCGCCCTGCTGATTGCCTCCTGCCGCTTTCCCGTGTCCTCAGGCTTTATCGCCGTCGCCGGAGCCTTGTCATCGTTCCTGCTGCAACCAACACGAACGCGCCGGGGGTTGGGACAGCGAGTACGCCGGCCATGGTTGGGTCTGCTTGAGGGTTGCCAGAGCTTGTGTCGCTTGGGCCGCCGCGGAAGCGGATGGCTTCGGCGGTTGCGACGCCGAAGTCGGCAAGGTCGATCTCAATGGCCCACGCGATGGCTGCGCCGCCGAGCTGCGACTCGCCGGTGTTGACCTGTGTGGTGAAGTCAAAGAACATGTACGCGCTCTGGGAACCGCCGGTGATGACGGCGATCTCGTAGGAATCGCGGCTGTAGCGCAGGTCAAAGAGGATGATGTCCGGGCCGGCGTTGTCGACGGCTGCGAGGTCGTCGAAGTAAAGCGTGAAGTCGTTGGCGACCGGGTCGGGACCGCTTGTCGTACCGATGTTGAAGAGCCCGGAGTCTGGCGTGAAGCCCGTGAGTGCTTCATCGATTGTGGCGGCACCGTGGGGGACGACAAGGCCGGGCTCGTTGACCACAGCGCGGTCGGCGAAGGCGTTGTTGTGAAAGGTGTACGGGCCGTAGGTTATATCTGCGGCGGCTGGAACGGCGACGGCGGCGATTGCCGCGGCGATGGTGAATCTGACCATGATGTCTCTCCAATGCTGTGTTAAAGTGTCTTGTCTCTTCTTATCCGTAAATGCCGTCTCTCACGCGACACCGGAGGCCCAGTTTACCACATGATCGGGGTTTCTCCTATGGGTTTTTTGGGTGCTCGGCGGCTGGCGGGTCCGGATCACACTGCCCCAGGGGGCGGATCCGGTGGCACAACCCTATTGTTTGGCATGTCAGGACTCTTCGCCGGTACATCTCTTGAACGACCCGTCACCTGCGAACGCTGCGGCAAGGTGCTCGATGAGTGCGTGTGCCCGCGGGATGCGTCGGGGGTGGTGTGCAGGGCAAAGGACCAGTCGCCGCGGGTTCGGCGTGAGAAGCGCCGGGGGAAGTGGTGTACGGTGGTCGCCCAGCTTGATGCGKATGCGACGGATCTGAAGGCGCTCTTGAAAGCCCTGCGTACCGGCCTTGGCACCGGCGGCGGGATCACGGATGGTGAGTTGATCCTGCAAGGCGATCACCGCGATGTGATTGTGAAGAAGCTGTGCGAGATGGGGT
>NVSP01000201.1 GCA_002732755.1 Phycisphaera sp. | reverse complement strand
GTCAAAAGCCTCGAGCCTCTCTATGCTTGTGATGAAGAGGCAAAGGTTTATTCTGACCGTCTTGCCAACATGGTTAATGAGAACGATGACAATGCCGCAGATTCCATCAATTTCCAAATGCCGATCACAATATGGATTGACAGCTGATGCGGTTCGTCAAGCGTATGGAGTAGGCACCGCTCCCCGGCTCGCGCCGGGGGCTCGTTTTTTATAGAGTTTACGGGTATTCCTGCCTCGTTGGCCGAATCATCACATCATTCACATGCACCGCGGGTGGCTGGCTTACGGTGAACATGATCGAGCGGCTGATGTCTTCTGGGCGCAGCACCGGGCCGACGCTGTTCATGAAGGCGGTGAAGCCTTCCATCTCGTAGCCTGCGGATTCTTGGAACTCGGAGCGGACGATGCCGGGTTCGATGAGTGTGACACGGATGCCGTGCTTTGCGAGTTGTCGGCGGAGTGCCTCGGCGAGTGAGTTGACGGCGAACTTTGTTGAGCCGTACATCGAGCTGAACGGGCTGATGTGCCTGCCCACGGTCGAGCCGAGCACCACGATGTCGCGGCAAGGCCCGCCGATCTCGATGGTCTTCTGCCAATGGGCGGCAAACGCGTCGGCGTCTTTGTCTGGGTTTGGCATCTGCGTGACCATGCGGTTTGCGGTTTCACGCATGAGGTGGCACGCGCCGAGGATGTTGGTGCGGATCATGTCGTCCCATTCCTCGGTGTTGGAATCCGTGAGCGAGCCCCGCAAGCCCCGGCCCGCGTTGACAACAACGAGGTCGGCTTCTTTGCCGAAGGTCGCCGCGGCGTGGTCGAGCAACCGGACGCTCATCGCCGGGTCGCCCGCATCGCCGGCGAGGATTGAGATCTGATCTTTGGGGTAGTCGCTTGCGATCTCTTGGAGTTTGGCTTCTCGGCGGGCGTTGATGACGAGCCGGGCGCCTTGGTCCGCGAGGTCGCGCGTCAAGGCTTTACCAATGCCGGCGCTGGCACCGGTGATGATCGCGATACGGTCTTTGAGCGTTTGCATGCATAGAGGGTATGAGATAAAAATCGACCCGGCGAGAGGGGATCTCGCGCCGGGTCGGGCCAAGTCCCGGACGCGGGGTCGGAATGCGTCCGGAATGAACTGTGGCTTTACTTGGGTTTGGGCGAGTGGGTTGGCTGCTCGCTGGTGTCAGGTTGCGATTCAATCTCAAACTGCACACCATCACCGGCTATCACAAAACCGCTGGTTCCATCCGCGTTCATAATGGCATCGCCGCTGAATGTACTGCCATCGTCGAGGACGAAATGCACACGCTGCGTGACTATGCGGTGGGTGACAGCCGCTGCTACACCGGCACTTATAAGGCTTGCGCCGACAACAATCCCAGCCATCCACAGCGTTCTCTTTTTGATATCCATTGCATGTTCCCTTTCGAGGATTTCTTGCTCGACCCGCTGGTTGAAACTTGGCCCGTTCCAATCCTGGCTCGCGATGGAGGCGAGCATGGTGTCCAGTTGTTCGTCGTTGATGGTCATCGTTCGCCTCCTTCTTGTGCTTGCTTTCGTTCGATTTCGTTTTTAAGCGCCTGCCTTGCCCGCGCAAGGCGTGACTTGACGGTCCCCTCTGCAACACCCAGTGCCTGAGCAACTTGAGTGGTGCTCATGGGTGTCCAGTATGTCAGCGTGATGACTAATCTCATATCACTCGGGAGCTTTTCGACCGCCTGGCGGAGCNGCATCCCGAATTCTGCATCTAGGATTGCCGGATCTGAGCGAACTGGTGCGACCGCTCGTTTTTGCGAACGAGACCAGCGGTTGGCTTTGTTTGAGGCGATGCGATAGAGCCAGGCTCTAAATGGCGCACCGGTGTTTCGATATTTGCCGATCGCCTTGAAGGCGGCGATGAATGTCTCGGCAGCGAGGTCTTCAGCCGTTGCCTCGTCGCCGACTCGGCGGAGCAAGTAGCCAGCGATGGCTGTGTAGTGCATGCGGTACAGCACGCCGAACGCCTCCGGGTCATGCTTGGCCTGTTCGATCAGATCGCTCTCGGAGTTGGTCTCCGTCATTGTGCCCCCGAATTGGATCGCGAGTTGGCTCACACCTTTAGAATGCAACGAGTTGGTGATCGGTYCCATCTCGTGCCCATTTTCTCTTGGATGCCCGGCTGACCTATCGTCCGATCATGTTCGGATCACACCTCTCAATCGCCGGCGGCATGGAGAACGCGCTACTCGTTGCCGAGCAGTTGAAGCTCGAGTGCGTGCAGGTGTTCACGAAGAACCAGAGGCAGTGGAAGATCAAGCCGTTGTCTGATGAGCAGGTCGAATCGTGGACAACAGAGCTTGCCCGGCTTGGGTGGAATGATCCCGATGGCCCGCACCGGGCGGTGAGCCACGCCAGCTATCTGATCAACMTTGCCAGCCCGGATGATGAGCTTTGGGAAAAATCGATCGGCTTGATGTGTGTCGAGATCGAGCGGTGCGATGCGCTCAAGATCCCGCTGCTCGTTCACCACCCGGGAGCGTTTACGACAAGCGATGAAGAGGCGGGCATCACGCGGATCGCSAAGGCGTACAARAARCTCTTYAMGCTSACCAARGGGGCCAAGGYGATCTGCTGCCTYGAGAACACGGTCGGCTCYGGRAGCAACCTCGGGCGGACATTTGAYCAACTCGGYCARCTCCGCGAGATGATTGTCAAAGAGACCRGCCAGCCGGGGCGSGTRGGSTTCTGCTTTGACACATGCCACGCCCAYGCGGGGGGTTATGACATGTCCTCCCGTGAATCGGCGGCCTCRGTTCTGGATGAATTYGATGCCAAGTGCGGSCTYGAGAATCTTCAYTGCCTGCACCTCAACGACTCCAAGRCSGAYTTSGCGAGCAAAAAGGACCGCCACGAGCACATYGGGGAGGGGACGCTKGGGCTTTCTGGAGGCTGCTTGGGTGGCAAGAAGCTGACATTGGAAAAAACCGGCTTTGCAGCGGTTGTGAATCGACCCGAGCTAGCCGGGCGACCGATGATTATGGAGACGCCCAAGGGCGAAGATCCCAAGGGGACGCCTTGGGATACGATCAATGTGCGCAGGCTTCGGCGGCTGGTGGACTCGCCCCGGACCTGACTCAGACCCGATCTGTTTAGGGGATGGATCCCCGTATGTCTGCCAGGACTGCCGCGTGAACCCGAAGCTCCGATTGTTGATGTTGATCTGTGTGATGGCGGCCACGCCAATGGTGCCCGCGTGYTCTGGCAGCGGTGGCGGAGGCCGATCGAACAACGATGTGCGTGTCAGCCGATCGAAGCTCGAAGCCGTCATCGACGCCGACGAGGCAACGCAGCGCGCCAAATTGTTAATGGCTTCTGGCCGGTTGCGCGAAGCCCTCGATGAGTTTGAGCGAGCCGTCCATCTCGACCCGCAAGCTGTCGATGCCCGGATCGGGATCGGCAATGTCTACAAGCAAGAGGGTGATCTGCCAAGGGCCGAGCGGTGGTTCGGGCAGGCGGCACAGGTCGGGCCGGAGGTCTTCGAGGCGCAGTACGCGCACGGCTTGGTGCTCCAGCTCATGCAGCGGTTCCAGGAATCCATCCGGGCGTACCTGCGGGCGCTACAGATCAATCCGAGAGATTTCGATGCAAACATGAATGTTGCGCTCGCGTTTGTCCAGATCGGCCAAGCGAATCAGGGGCTGCCTTATGCGGTCCGCGCTGTCAGGCTCAACCCCGAGAGCGGGCCAGCCAACTACAACATGGGTGTGATGTACGCCTCGATCGGTCGGCACATCGACGCGATCACGAGCTACAGGCGTGCGTCGGAGTTTATGGGCACAAGCCCGCAGATCCTGATGGGCATCGCCGACAGCGAGTCGGCGCTCAAACGCTACACCGACGCGGCCCGCACGATCGAGCGCCTCGTCGCCAYCGRYYSRWCCGMSGAKGCGWTCSMCRKGSYGSKYKCRYYWNCGGTYYRMSARMYSCGARWRYKRSGSMTSSYYKCMRRYGTKCYGCMWGSCNNGCTCGAWCWYRWSGMTCGGCACACGCCCGCGCTCAACGGCGTGTCGGTGTGTCTCCTCAACCAGTACCTCTGGTCGGAGAAGACGGACACGCAAGCGCTCGAAGCCGCCATCCGCGCGATGCGGCGGAGCCTGCAGATCAACCGCAACCAGCCCCAGATCGTCGAACTTCTGACCCGCTTTAGCTAACACGCCGAGACCTCTTACCGATGCCTGACACGAGCCTGCTTGAATCGTTCCCGACACCCTCGGATACGCCGTTTGTGATCGAGCATACTTCTGAAGAGTTCACCAGCGTCTGCCCGGTGACCGGCCACCCGGACTTCGGCGAGGTCACGCTGATCTTCGAGCCACGCACAAATAAAGCCGGCGGCACATGCGTCGAACTCAAAAGCCTCAAGCTGTATTTGCAAAGCTTCCGCAACGAGGGCATCTACTACGAAGCCGTCACCAACTCGATCCGCGATGATCTCGCCAAGCTCATGGAGCCGACATGGATGGTTGTGCGGACAGACTGGAAGGGTCGCGGCGGGATCAAGTCAACGATCAGGGCGACGGTTGGGGATGTGCCGGGGATGTGGTTGAGGTAGCGTTTGATTGATCGATCAGGCCAGCCCGTAATGACGAGCCCGAAGCGCAAGCGAGGCCGAGCAACCCAATACACCTTCAACCCCAAGACCGAGGGATTGCAATCCCTCGGCATACATATTCACGTTTACCATAAATCAACTCAACGCCGCCGCCGGCCCGCAAACAAACCAGAAACCCCAAGCACAACCGCCGCACCCGGTGTCGGGATCGTCAGCACAAAACCCTCGACACGATCCCCGCTCCAGCTCGCGTGGCGAGCGGCACCAACGATCGTTGTGCCATCGGCTGAAACATCGAACACATTCGTGATGCCCCAATTCGTCATGTCGATGCCAAGGCTCTCGGCGTAGTCCTTGATGAGCATCGGCTCGCCCTGATCGATCCAGACAACAAGGTCGCCAGAACGCCGCCCAACAATCACGGAACCATCATCGCTAAGCCCAAACGGAGCGCCGGGAAAACCGGAAACACTTTCATCAACTATCCCCCGACATGAACACCTCGCCCAAGATTTGGTCGCGTCTCTTATTTGACGCACAAGATCTGGGTTGGTTCCATTCAATTGGTACTTTTTTCAGATCCGTCAAGCCGGGGGATCGCGATCCCTCGGTCTTAACGAGACTCGGGTCAACCCAAGACCCCTCATCCGTCTGCTTCGCAGACACCTTCTCCCCAAAAGGAGGATTATGCATCAAACTCGTTTCTTCTCCAGATGATTGCCGCGTTGATGGCGAGTTTGGCGGCGACCCAGGCCCGGACGCGGTGGAGTCGCCGGAC
>NVSP01000200.1 GCA_002732755.1 Phycisphaera sp. | reverse complement strand
GATCTGGCCTGATCAGAACGCCAAGGGTTCCTCGGCGCGCTGGCACCGCGCTTCGCTTGGACTTCGCCGCGTAATGCGCAGGCTCACCAGCATCGGCGCCATCACCACGCACGACGGCATCCGATTCCGCCCGATCGGCCACCACTCCCTGACACGCTCGCTCTCAAAGCGAGGCCCGGGCTACAAGGACTACGAGGTCGCTTTCCCGTTCGCTGAGCCGATGCGGATCAGGGTCGAGACGGGCCGGGTCTTTGCAGATCTAACAGGCTCGCGGTTTGCATCCGAGCAAGAACTGCTCGCTGATCGCATCAGACCTGGCTCACGCGCCCTAGTCATCAACGCGGGCACGGGCGACACGACAAAGTGGATCGCCGACCTTGCCGGCCCCTCCGGCGCGGTGGTCTCTTTGGATCTGGATGAGCAATCGGTCCAGTTCGCCAGCCGGAGATACGCCGCCGACAACATCACCTTCGAGCACGGCGACGGCTCGCTGCTGCTCGGTGAACCCGACAACGCCTTCGAGTTCATCCTCGCCCCGCGGGCCTTTAGCCCAAACGACGAGGGCCTTGACCTCATGCCCCTCTGGCGGCTCATCGCCCCGGGGGGCACGCTGGCGATCAGCACCGCCTCAGGTTCGGTGCTGGCTCTTCGCCTGTCGCGGCTCCTTGGCGATTGCTCGATGGGGCAAGCCCGGACCGTTGTGCTCGAACGCGCGGGCATCAGCCTCGCCATTGCCACGAGACAGATCTAGGCTTCACCACACATGACACACATCCAAAGCACATCGACCAAGCCCAAATCACCCGAACAGCGAGAATCCGCAAGGGCGTTCGCCATCGCCTCGGCCCGCTCGCTCTCGGACAGCCAGTGCTCCGACACGGTCGTTCTCGACCTCGAAGGCAAAAGCCCGGTAGCCGACTTCTTGGTCATCACGACTGGTACATCTGATCGCCAGATGAAAAGCGCAGCCGACGATGTTATTGAGTTGGCACCCAACACCGGGCACGCGCTCATTCGTCAGGCCGCAGATACTCGCAATACCTGGATCGTCTCAGACTTTGGTGATGTGGTCGTCCATGTCTTCGAGCCCGACACCCGCGCGTTCTACGACCTCGAACTGCTCTGGGGCGACGCCTTGCGCGTGGCCTGGCAGCGGGACTAAGTCGTATGCCGCGCACCGTTCCGGTCCAGACTTCCCAGTCAACATACATCGTCCATGTTGGCGCTGGCGTTCTATCGACGGTTGATGCGATTGTTGCGCGCACCGTTCCGAACGCTCGGCGCGCTCATGTAGTAGTCGACACGGGTGTTCCGAATGAACTGATAGAAAGCACGCTCGGCAAACTCGCCAGTGCCGGGCTTGTTGTCACACGCTCAAACATCACGCCAACCGAGAAGGTCAAAGTCGCGGGCACATGGCTCTCGGTTCTTGGTGATGCAGCATCGGCAAAGCTCGAACGGACCGACCTTGTCCTCGCCATCGGGGGCGGCATCGTCGGCGATATCGCTGGATTTGTCGCGGCTTCGTACCGGCGGGGCCTAGCGATCATCCAGTGCCCCACCACGCTCTTGGCGATGGTCGATGCCTCGGTCGGCGGCAAAACGGGCGTCAATCTTGAAACCGACTCGGGGCTTCTCAAGAACGCTGTCGGCGCGTTCCATCAGCCAGTTGCGGTCCTTGCGGATATCGACACGCTCGACTCGCTCTCGCCTCGCGTCTTCCGATCGGGGATCGCAGAGTGTGTCAAGCACTCGATGCTCAGCGCCGACTTTGGTGACCCGGATCTCCGTGCATGGATGCAAAAGAACGAGCAGAAGATCATCGAGCACGATGCGGACACGCTCRCCGAGTTTGTGCGCCAAAATGTCGCGGTCAAAGCGGCGGTCGTCAAAACCGACGAGCACGAAACTTCAGCGGGCGACATGGGCCGGGCGCTTCTGAACCTCGGGCACACCTTTGCCCATGCGATTGAGACGCTGCCCGGCGTGCGCGTCCCGATGGGCGATGACTCGGCCCCGATCATGCACGGCGAAGCAGTCGCGCTCGGGCTTCTCTGCGCTGCTGCCCTGAGCGAGAAACTCGGCAAAGCCAGCGGCTTGGTCGAGCCGCTGCGCGAACGCCTGACAGCCTTTGGTCTGCCCACACGGTGCGAGGGTTTGGGCGATACGCAGGCCCTCCTCGCCAAGATGGCCCACGACAAAAAGGCCCAGGCGGGCCAGATCCGCTTTGTTGTTCCCGTCGCCGGCGGGCGATGCCGGGTGGTGAGCGAGGTGCCGGAGCGGGCTATTTTGGAAGCTCTGGACACGATCCGCAGCGGCTGACACCAGGCCCAATGTCAAACCAGGCAAACTTGCAGTAGTACCTTGCTCCCGGTCGATACCCGTTTGGGACACCCCAAGGGCCACGCGTGCAGCGTGAGCAAGCGGGACCATTTGCGGGAGCCAAGCCGTGCGCACTGTTGTCATCGTCAATCAAAAAGGTGGGTGTGGCAAGACCACGACCGCCATCAATCTCGCGGGAATCTGGGCCAGCAAGGGCAAACGGGCGTTGCTCGTTGACCTCGACCCCCAGTCGCACTGCGCCGCGGGTCTTGCGATCCCCGAGCAACGCATCGACCTTGATATCAGTGATGCGCTGCTCTCGGATGCGCCGCTGGACCCGACGAGGCTTGTCTGGTCAGCCGGTCGCAATCTGGATCTGATCCCCAGCCGAACCAAGCTCGCGGGTCTTGAAGCCGCCCGGGGCGGCCTCGCGACCAAGCCCGACAAAGAACGCCGACTCGCCCGCGTGCTCAAGCGTTTCGAGAACGACTACGATGTCTGCCTCGTTGACTGCTCGCCTTCGATCGGCTTGCTCACCTACAACGCGCTCTCGGCTGCGACCGATGTGCTCGTCCCGGTCGAGACTGGCTTCTTCAGCTTGCAGGGCGCACTTAAGCAAGCCAAGACGATCGAATCGCTCCAGCGCCGCTTGGCATCGAACGCGCCGTACTACCTCTTGGCGACGCTGCACGAGCACGATTCGGTGCTCGCGTGCGATCTGTTGCAGGAACTCCGAAGGCGCTTTGGCGATCAGGTGATCCCGACCCCGATCCGCCGGGATCTGAAACTCAAGGAAGCCGTCTCGTTCGGCCAACCTGCGGTCGAGTACGCCCCGGAATCGATGGGTGCCCGCGACCACTCGGACCTTGCCCACTGGCTCGAAGCCAAATGGCGCCCGACAGATCGCCCCAGCCAGCCCGTGGCGATCGAAGCCCAACCCGCCGACTCGTTCCCAGCGGGCCGGCCTGAGTTGCCGATCGAACTCTGCATTTCGCAGGCCCCGGTTCTGCGCGAGGAAGCCTCCAACATCGACCCGAACGAGGCCCCACTGGCTGACCAACCCAAGCCCACAGAGTTTGTGCCAACGCAAGCCGTCGAGTTCACGCCGAGCCAAGGCGGCGTGGCGACGCTGCCTCTGAGCGAATCCAAGCTCGCAGCGATCACCCAGCCAAAGCCCGGCGACACGCGGGTCGCCGAGATCGCAGCGCTTGCCAAGCGTCTCCGCGAAGCCACGCTCCAGAGCGTCCCCGCTGCCACCGGCAACCCGCTGGTCACGACTGCGGTTCGTTTTGAAGAAACCAAACCCGAGTCCGAACTTGTCGGGGCACCCGTCAAGCAGACATCTCGCCTCAAGCAAGCACTCGGAAACGAGATGCTCGGTGTTCGACAGACGCCACAGGGTGTTCTGTTTGTTCAGCCTATCGCGGCGGGCAGGCAGCTCGCCATCGCTGGCGATTTCAACGGCTGGTCCGTCCGTTCCAACCGCATGGTCGCTGACACCCGCCTTGGTGTCCACCAGACCTGCGTCCACCTGCCACCAGGTCGGCACCGCTACCGCGTGGTTATCGATGGGCGATGGGTGGCGGACCCGCACAACCGGGTCATCGAACCCAACGAATACGGCGAGACCAACAGCGTCGTCGTCGTCGAGCCGCCCAAGGGCGCCTGATCCTGTAGACTGAATCACACACCGACGGCGGAGGCTGTCGAAGAAATGAGGAGATCACGATGAGCTCGGAAGCTCCATCCGGTCGTCCAGTGTCCATCCTGTCCGACCCGTCAACCTTTGACGATCTCGCTGATCTCTTTCTCGGCGATGATCCTGTGCCCGTGCGCGCCGCATCTGCGGACCGGTCGGTCGTGGTCAGCAGCCTTGTGATCGGGCATCTGCCCGTGATCGCTGCGCCGTGGATCTCCCAGCACGCGCGTGATGTGGCGCGGAACGAGCAGACTCCTGTTGCGGTGCTGGCAAAGTCCGKCGACCGCACGACGCTCGATCTGTACAACACCCCCACGCTCGCAGAACAGCACTCCATCGAGGGCGCGGTTGAGCAGGCGCTCGCTGCGGGCTGCCGACGGTGGATGATCCGCACGGATGCGGTGAGTGAGATGAGCATCTGCGATCACGAGCGGGTCGATTCGGTGACGCTTTTGACGGGCGCTGACGATGCCGCAGTCGTTGGTTCGTACCGTGCGATCAAGGGGCTTGTCTCTGAAGGCTCCGAACTCGATGAGCACGCGTTCACACTCAACCTCGCTGTCATGGGTTCGGACACGATCAAAGCGCGAGCCGCGGCTGAGAAGATCCGCAAGGCTGCCCAATCGTTCCTGCAAGCGGGGCTAGCGGATGTGACGCTCAGCGAGAAGGTCTCGGCGGGCAGTCCATCTCTCCGCACTTTTGATGGCTCGTCGGACACTTCGCTCGATGATCTGCTGCGTCTTATTCCTACGGATTTGCCCATGCCAACCGCCCCTCCCTCGGAATCTGTTGCAGCCAATAAGCTCCGGCTCGCCGATGAACTTATCGAGACCGGCTCAAGCGCCGCTGCTGTCAACGCCCGAGCTGCCGAGCCCACACAAGTGGAAGAGACCAAGCCGGTTTGTGCGTCGAGGGTTGGGCCAATGGATAGCCAGAACAACCATGACCAGTCGCAGGCTTCACTGCTCGGGCTTTCTGTAGTTCAAGCCCGGTGCCCGTACGCGGATGATGTCGAGATCGCGACGGACCACGAGGGCCGGGCGCACCTGATCGCCTCGACCGTTGGTCAGGACATCGCCCGTTCGATCGAGTCTTTGCAGATCGCGCAGACATGGATCGGCGCGCACATCTCGCTTGTTGCTGCGGCGACCGGCGGAAAGATCCGCACAAACCCGCCGATGGAAGCATCGCTCCACCTGATCGTCGAGCACGCCGCATCGGCGCGTCGGCTGCTTGATAGTGATCTGAGTGTGTATGTTTTGGCACAGGGCGTGCAGGAAACAATCTGCGTGCCGCTGAACTAGCTCTGTTTGATAGATTCGCGCGACGGCGTTGCCCCCTTCCT
>NVSP01000199.1 GCA_002732755.1 Phycisphaera sp. | reverse complement strand
CAGCAGATGGGTGGCGAAGCTGTGCCGCAGGGTATGGGGCGTGATGCGCTGGCTTATGCCCGCCTTCTCGCCATAGGCCTTAGGAATGTTCCATACCCACTGGCGGGTCAAACGTTCCCCCAACCAGCATGACCGGGCCGGTTTCGCGAAGCTCTGGGAGGGGTGTGATCGGAGCGGTGTGCATTCTCAAAGCCTACGCCGTGACCGGGGCGAATTGGGTAGCTACAGTCTGCCCGACCAGCGGCCCCGTCGTCTAGCCTGGTCCAGGACACCAGGTTTTCATCCTGGTAACGCGGGTTCAAATCCCGCCGGGGTCACTTGAAAGACCGCCCGCTCATCGAGTCGGCGGTTTTTTCATGCGCTGCACTGGCGTCGCCAAACAAAAAACGCTCCGGGTGGGGAGCGTTTGCATCTGCTTTTCGCTTGTCTCGGATACCTGTTCTGACGGGCTATATCCCGGCAAAAATGGAGCGGAAGGGACTTGAACCCTCAACTTCTAGCTTGCAAAGCTAGCACTCTACCAATTGAGTTACCACCCCGAGATGTCGCGTAGTTTAGCCCCCTTGGCGGGGTCTGGCCGATGAAGCCGACACGCAGACCTATACTCGGCACACGAAGCCGCTTTGGCAACCTCCCGGAGGATCAGAATGTCAGGAAAATTGCTATCCGTTCTTCTTCTTTCCGGACTCGCAGCCCCGTGCGCAGCGCAGGCCTTTGGCGACGACGCCGACGCGGGCATCGAGATCGCACCGGCCAAGAGGGTCAGCTTCTTCGCCACCGGCCACGCCGACATCAGCTCCGAGGGCCGCACCTCGAGCCGACAGGGCGGCAAAGTCTCAACATACTCACTCGACGCACGCATCACGGCTGAGATCCCGATCGACGACCAGACCGACATGTCCGTCTCATTCGCCCAACACTCCACGGCGTACGACTTCTCGGGCTTTAACTCCTTCGGGTTCGGCAGAAGCGATCCGATCAACTTCGGCTCTCGATCAACTCTCAGCGCCGATGCCAGCCACTCGATCGACAGAAACTGGACGCTCTTTGGGGGCGCGAGCCTCGGCAGCAGCGGCGAGGTCGGCGCCGAGTTTGGTGACACGCTCACCTTTGGCGGGTTCTTTGGGATCATGCACCATATCCACGCAGATCTTTCCATCGGCTTTGCACTCGCCGGGTTTACCCGGCTCGAAGACGATGCCACGATTTTCCCCATCCCGACAATCCGGTGGAACATCGACGACTACTGGACCCTGACCGCCGGCGGGGACACATCCTCAAGAAACCCCGGCATCGAGCTCTCCCATGAACTCAACGACGACTGGGATGTGGGCCTCAACGCCTCGATCGACTACAAGCAGTTTCGCCTCGAAGACGACAACTCCGCGGTGCCGGGCGGCGTGATCGAGGACTACTCGATCCCACTCATGTTTGTGGCGACATGGTCACCCGAGCCGAGGTTCTCGATCTCTGGCAGAGTCGGCGCTGTGGTCTACCGCGAGTTCGAGCTGCGCAACTCCAGCGGCAACACACTCAGCGACGCCAAAATCGACCCGACCTTCGCGTTCGGAATCTCCGGCGAATACCGCTTCTAGAGCAACTCCACCACACAGATGGAGCGTTTGGAACTCCTGCATTTCGTGCCACTGACCTGTCTTCAGGTCAGTGCTCCTGCCCATCCTCAAAAAAGAAACACTGACCTGCGGACAGGTCAGTGGCACGGGAAGCCGTCAGGTGCGAAATAAAGATGCTCGAATCGGATTTTCCGCGGATCAACCCAGCCGATCATCGGCCGCTTGGCGCTTCCTCTTTGGGAAGTGCCACTGGCGCTGCGCCTGTGCCCCGCGGTGCCGCATCGACAAGCGTCGCGGTATGGATCAGCGGGGGATTGACGGGCGTCTCTGATCTTCGTTCAGATGTCAAAGGCGTATTGGCGATCTTCATGATGACATCGGCACCGGTGATCGCCTGACCAAACCCGGTGTACCGGGTGTCTAGCCCCTGGGTCCTCTCGCGGCTCAGGCAGATAAAGACCTGCGAGCCGTTGGAGTTTGGGTCCGATGAGCGGGCCATCGAGAGCACACCAAAGTCGTGCAGCAGCTTCGAGTCTTCGAGATCGAGGAAGTACCCGGGGCCGCCGGTGCCCTCGCCGCGTGGATCGCCGGCTTGGATCACAAACTGTGGCATGACGCGGTGGAATGCGATGTCGGTGTAGAACCCGCCGTCGCCGAGCGACAGGAAGTTCCACACTGTGTTGGGCGCTTCGTCTGGACGCATCCGAAAGGTAATGTCCCCTTCGGAGGTGGCCATCAGAATGTCCTTGTCGATGTACGCGCGGTAGCCGCTGAAAATGCCAGCGCTTGGCGCCCACTCAGGCTTCCCGTCGGGCCTGCCTGCCCTTCGGTCGGGCATCGATGCGTACGCCGGCGCGAGCATCGGCTGGATGACAACCGCTGGACCGACCGGGGTGTCGCCCTCAAAGAGTTGGGCATAGAGCACGCCCCGCTGGCCTTGTGTCTCCCAGAGCGACGGGAACAGCGACGACAGATCAACTTTGCCCGGCGCAACCGCTTCTTTCGTTTCGAGCACCGCGTTTGCCGGGTCCATGAGCTTGATGCTCAGCGGGTTCTCGGTACCCGGCGAAGTGACCACGATCGGGAAGGGTCTGTTGGTGCCATAATATGTCCGCTCGGGAGCGAGCTGGGCACCTGCCGAGGCTGCAAATGCCCCGGATGCAACGGTCGCGGCGGCTACAAGTGATCGATTTAGCTTACCCATCGTTGAAACTCCAGTGTTTGGCCCACGCGGTGGTCTGGGCACAAGAACCATAGCAGCCCGCGGTGCGGCTCAGCAACGATGGCCCAAAGGAACGCTCAACCGGATTTGGATATACGGGCAGCGGCTACCGGGGATCAGAACCGACAAAGCCATCAAGGCGGTTCCAAAGCTCATCCGTTGAATCCGACCTCAGCAGCATCCTGAGCGACTCATCGAGATCGCTGAACCAGAAAACGGCAAGATCAGCACGGAGAACATTYWTCCCGTTGTCATGGTTGAGGTCTTCCWCTGAACGGATCGAGTCTGAGATGATCGAGGTCCGGCGTGGAACGATCTGGAACAGCCGCTGGTTGCTGCCATTGACCCCTTCACCGCGGTACTGGTAGTTACCGGTGATGTCGCCGTCTGGTGAGTTCCACGATTCGAGCTGACCATCGAGGCGGTGCTCACCCTGATGTGATGGGCAATAAAAAATGCCACGGGTTTCGAGGTATTCCTCCTCAAAGAGCCTTCCAAGACCATCCCACACCCCAGTATTCCCGCTGCCATCAGAGGAAACACGAGATGAAAACATCGAGTCTGACCCGATACGCAGCCTTGTCGTTTCCGAAGGAAGCTTGCCTAAGCGCAGATTGACAAATGTTGTCTGTGGCAAGAAGCCGTCGTTGTCGTCGGAGAACRTGGTCACACCAAGCCCGAGCTGGCGGATGTTGGAGCTGCACACCACGCGCTGGGTGGTCTCYTTSACCTTGGCAAACGAGGGCAGCATGATTCCGATCAAGACGCCGATCACAACCATCGTGACCAAAACATCGATCAGCGTGAACCCGCTCTGCGAGCGACCGCGCCTTCGTACCCTCTTCGAGTTGTCCCCATGAGCTGGAGCCAAGGTTGTCCTCTCCGACGCTGCGATCGGCTTTGATGCCGGTTCCACAGTTTCCCAAGTTTAGTGGATTTTGCACGCCCGCACAACTCAGGATTAAGATCTTCACAATTCTGTGGGTCCGCATACCCATCTTCACACCATTCTTTCTTGTGAATCGGATCCCCCACCTTCCGGCTGCGTACCTGTATGCTGAGGAAGGTACACCACAGGCAAGGCCGTACATATGCAGAACAAATCGAACAAACAAGCCGATTTAGATCTGATGCAGCGGATCGCAGCGGGCGAAGAGTCCGCGGTGGTCGAGTTGTACGATCGGTTTGGCTCGCTTGTGTACCGCCTTGCGTACCAGTCGATGCCGACGCGGGACGAGGCCGAGGACGCGGTTCAGGAGGTCTTTGTCCGATTGTGGAAAACTTCTGGCCGGTACGACCCGGCGCGGGCCGCCCTCGTGACATGGGTCCTGCTAATTACCCGTCGGCACCTTGTGGACCGTCTCCGCCGGACCCAATCGCGGATCAAACCCATCAAGATGAACGAGAACTTCCACCCGCCGGTCGCTGTCCCGGTTGACGGCGAGGCCCTCGAACACGAAGAACGCTTTGCCTCGCTGATGGAAAAAGTCTCATCGCTCCCCGAGCTTCAACGCACGGTTGTGATGCGGGCCTATCTGGGCGGCCAGACGCTGCGCCAGATCGGCGAAGAACTCGATACACCAATTGGAACTGTCAAATCGGCGCTCAGCAGAGCGCTCGTACGCTTGCGCGAAAGAAACGGCGTAGAGGAATCTGTGTTATGAACTCTCAACAACTCCTTGAAATGGCACTGCTCGACTCCTGCGGGATTCTCGAAGCGGATGAACTCGAAACCTTCGAGACCGCGTTCGCTGCGGCCCCAGAATCGGTCAAGGCCCAGATCCGCCGCGAGCAGTCTCGGTTCGCCGACCAGACCCAGCTTCTGCCCAATGTCGAGCCAAGGCCCGAGCTGCGCCGCCTCGTGATCGATGCGGTCCGCGATGCCGCGGGCAGAGTCTCAGCGAGTTCGATGTCGATCGAAGAGTTCGTCCGTTCGTCTGGCAGCCCCACCCCCGCCGACATGCACCAGCGGCGGGTGTTTCCGATCTGGCGCGCCGCTGCTGTCGTGCTCGCAGCGACCACGGTCTTTGGCGCTGTCGTCTCGTTTGAACTCAAGAACCAGATCGATACCTTGGGCGACCATTTCTCGACCAACACCTCGGCTGATTTCTTTCTCCGCTTCGGCGAGCTGCCCGGTTTGCAAAATGTGGTGCTTTCAGAACACTCCTATCGCGTCGCGTTTGTCAGCCTCGATGATTCGAGCACCGCGCAGGCCGCCGTGTTCTCAAACCCCGTGACGGACAAGAGCTTCCTGCTCTTTAAACGGCTGCCCAAGCTCGAAGATGGTCAGTACGAGATCGTGGCGCTCGATGACAACAACGAGATCACCGGGACCATCGCATCGTTCAAGTCCAACGGCGAAACCGACGGCCACGAGTTCGCGTTCGACTCAGCGCTGCGAGGCTCCATCGGCATCGCAGTACGAACCGCCGCCGGCGGGCTTCGGCTCGTCATGGTCTCTGCGTAAAGCAATCTCTGCCAAGCTGTAGCGAGCGATCGTGCCACTGACCTGTCCGCAGGTCAGTGCTTTGTCGTATTTTGCGGGGAGCACTGACCCGAAGACGGGTCAGTGGCAC
>NVSP01000198.1 GCA_002732755.1 Phycisphaera sp. | reverse complement strand
CTAGACTGTTGGCCTATGTCCCCAAAGCTCAGACGATTCCTGACGCAGTACGGCATGCTCTCGGCGTGCCTGCTCATCCTCACCATCTTTCTCGTGCTGCCCATCGGCCTGACCGTCTGGGGCGGGCTTGTCAAGGATGTCCCAAATCCTGACGGCACAACCCGCTCCGTCTTCACCTTCGAGCACATCGCGCTGATCTTTGAGAACCCGCTGTACCGCCAAGGGCTGCTCAACTCCTTCTACATCGCGTGCGCGACGACGACGCTGTGCGTGCTGATTGCGTTGCCTTTGGCGCTGATTAGCGCACGGTACAGGTTCCCGTTCAAGGGGATGTGGAACGCGGTGATTCTTGTGCCGTTGATTTTGCCCCCGTTTGTTGGCGCGATCGGGATGCGTGCGGTGATGGGTCGCGAGGGGATGTTCAACTCGCTCTTTGGGACGGACTTTGATCTCTTGGGCGAGGGGCGGATCTGGGGCGTGATTATCGTCGAGGCGCTGCACCTGTATCCGATTATTTTTCTCAACGCGACAGCAGCGCTTGCCAACCTGGACCCCGCGCTCGACGAAGCCGCCGAGAACCTTGGCGCCGGCCCGTTCCGAAGGTTCTTCAAAATCGTGCTGCCTCTGATCCGTCCGGGTCTGTTTGCGGGCGGGACGATCGTGTTTATCTGGTCGTTCACGGAGCTTGGCACGCCGCTGATGTTCGAGTACAACAGGGTAACTTCCGTCCAGATTTTCCACGGCCTCAAAGAGATCCAGACCTCAGCCGAGCCGTACGCCCTGACGGTGGTCCTGCTGTTCGCGGCGATCATGTGGTATGTCATCGGCAAGTTTATCTTTGGTCGCAAGGGCTACGAGATGTACTCCAAGGCCTCGCGGGCTTCTTCTGAGGTGAAGCTGCCTTGGTGGGGCGGCTTGCTGGCGACCTTGCTCTTTGCGGGCGTGACATGCCTTGCGATTTTGCCGCATATCGGTGTGGTCCTGACCAGCATCTCGCCGACATGGGGCTGGTACGGCACGATGTTGCCCGAGAGCTTCACAACCGACCACTTTGTCACCGCACTCTCCGACCCGGTTTCATCGACATCCGTGCGCAACAGCCTGATCCTGAGCCTGATGGCGGTCATTGCCAGCGTCGTGATGGGCCTTGTTGCGGCGTACATCATCGTGCGGACGAAAGTCAGAGGTCGCGGGCTGCTCGATGCGATGTGCATGCTCCCGCTGGCGGTGCCCGGTTTGGTGATGGCGTTTGGCTACTTCGCCATGACGCTCAGCGGCCCGGTCCCCGCGTTCGTCGATTGGCTCGACTCGTTCGGGCTTCAAAGCGTTTCCCGCTACTTCCAGGTCATCGGCGAGAACCCAAACCCGTTCCTGATCCTTGCGATCGCCTATGCCGTCCGGCGTTTGCCCTACATGGTCCGCGCGACGGTCGCCGGTTTGGAACAGACCTCGGGCGAGCTTGAAGATGCCGCGGTGAATCTTGGCGCGAGCAGGGTTTTGGCGTTCCGCAAGGTTGTGTTGCCGCTGGTCATCGGCAATGTGATCGCGGGCGGGTTGCTCGTCTTTAGTTTCTCGATGCTCGAGGTGTCGGATTCACTGATCTTGGCGCAGCAGTCCAAGCACTACCCAATCACGAAGGCGATTTTCGAGCTTTGGAACCGCCTCGGCGATGGCGCGTTTGTCGCAAGCGCGATGGGTGTCTGGGGCAYGGCGCTCCTGGCGACGACCCTRGTTGGGGCCTCGATCCTGATGGGCAAGAAGTTCGGGGCTATTTTCCGTGTCTGATGACGCTGGCACAACGGCAAGGCCAACACTCGCGGTTTCGATGGGCGACCCCGGCGGCATCGGTCCCGAGATTCTCGTCAAAGCATTGTCCGACCGCGCGCGGCGAGTGTCGGCGAGGTTTCTGATTCAAGGCTCTGCCAGCGCGATGCAGCAAGCAGCCGAGCGCGCGGGCATCAAGCCTTTCTGGTGGCAGGTGCCCGTTGACTCGGCGGTCAACGCGTCAAAGTCGCACGATGTCGTCATCATCGACCATGGCGGGGAAGCGTTTGCACACGCAACCAACAAAGAAAACGGCGTGCTGAGCCATCGCTATGTGCTGGCCGCGGTCGAGCACTGCAAGAAAGACGCCGATGCGCTCGTAACCGCACCGATCAGCAAACAAGCTTGGAAGTTTGCGGGCAAAGCAAGGCACGCGGGGCACACCGAGCTACTGGGCGAGTTGTTCCGTGCCAAGCGCGTGGGCATGTTCTTTGAAAGCCCAAAGCTCCGCGTGATACTGGCGACCGTCCACATCCCCCTGCTGGACATCCGAAACGCCCTGACCATCGGCAAGATATTCGATGCGATCGATCTTGGAAACGATGTGTGCAAACAGCTTGGTATTCGTGAGCCACGCATCGCGGTCTGTGGACTCAACCCGCACGCGGGCGAAGGCGGCATGATGGGCGACGAGGAGAGCCGGCTCATCACGCCAGCCATCGAGCACGCCAAGGAGGCCGGGATCNATGCCCGCGGACCCTTCCCCGCCGACACAATCTTCAACCAAGCGGTCAACGGCAAGTACGATCTCGTCGTGGCGATGTACCACGACCAAGGGCTGATTCCGGTCAAACTCTTGGCGTGGGACAAGGCGGTCAATGTCACCTGCGGCCTGCCCATCTGGCGAACCAGCCCCGACCACGGCACCGCGTTCGACATCGCTGGCAAAGACAAGGCAGACCCCGGCTCGATGGCAGCGGCGATTGATCTGGCGGTCCGGCTCGTTGATCCGTCAAACAGAACCTAGCCKKGKGCCNNGGSTTNTWCWCNAYSYGTRCTCTTATGGGTGGTCACGCACGGCTTGCCGAAGACGGACAAACCGTGGCACCCCGGGAGTGTTGGGTGGAGCACTGACCTGCGGACAGGTCAGTGGCACGGTCGCGGCTCGTCAGAACCCGATCCGTCAAACAGAACCTAGCCTTTGGCCGGCTTACACATGAGTACAGAGATCAAATCCAACCTGACCAAGGAGCGAAGCCCGCTCGTCGAGATGTTTGCCATCGCTGCTCCCACGATCGCGACGATGGCGACCTACACGCTCATGCAGTTCATCGACGGGCTGATGGTCAGCAAGATCGAGCCGGCAAGCCCGGTCTATATCGCGGCCCAAGGCAACGGGGGCATGATCAGTTGGGTGCCTATCTCCTTCATGATCGGCCTCGTCGGGGTCATCAATACCTATGTCGCCCAGCACCTTGGGCGTGGCGAACCGCGCAAGGGCGCGGTCTACGGCTGGGTCGGCATCTGGCTCTCGATCATTGTCTGGCTGATGATCCTGCCGCTGGTGCTTCTGGTGCCCGTGGTGTGCGGGACGCTTCTGGGGCACGAGGGCGAGCTACTCCGGCTCGAAACGAGTTATGCGCAGATCACGCTCATTGGTGCGGTCTTTACAATGGTCGGCAGGGGCGTGGCGCAGTTCTACTTTGGGCTGCACAAGGCCAAGATCCCGCTGATCGCCGCGTGTGTTGCGGTCACAGTCAATATCTTTGCCAACTGGGTGCTGATCTTTGGGAACTTAGGTTTTCCTGCCATGGGCGTGACGGGGGCCGCGATCGGGACGGTCATCGGCGCGTGCTGCGAGATGCTCGTGATGCTCGTTGTCTTTCTCAGCCCCGCGTACGCCAAAGCCTACGGCACGCGGTCGGCGTGGAAACCAAAGCTCAAACCGATGATCGACATCATCAAACTGGGTTGGCCCGCAGGCGCGATGATCGTCAACGAAATGCTCTGCTGGGCGTACCTCATGACCGGGCTGTTGCCGATGGCTGGCAAGGCCGCGGGCGAATCAGGCGAGGTTCACAACGCGGTGGGGTGGATTGCGCTGCGGTTTATGCACATCGCGTTCATGCCCGCGGTTGGGATGTCGATCGCGCTGACGGCGATCGTGGGCCGGTGCATGGGCATGGGCAGGCCTGATCTTGCGATCAAACGCATATGGCTCGGGCTTTCGATCACGGTTGCCTACATGGGCACCTGCGGCCTCTTGATGGTCATTTTTCGAGAACAGGCGGTCGGGCTTTTCATCAACGATGGCACCGATCCCGAAGTCGCGGCAAGGATGATCGCACTGGGCGGTTCGATCATGATCATCGCCTCGATCTTTCAGGTCTTTGATGCGCTCGGGATGGCCATGAGCGGCGCACTCCGCGGCGCGGGCGACACGGTCTGGCCTGGTGCCGTGTCGATAATATTCAGTTGGCTCCTGCTGATCGGCGGCGGGCACCTCATGATCTGGCTCATGCCCGAGATTGGCTCGGTCGGGCCTTGGATCGCGGCATCKGSGTACATCATCCTGCTCGGGATCGCCTTGTTTGTTCGGTTTTTAGGCGGCAAATGGAAGACGATGAAGGTCATTCGGCACGAGGGCGTGCCGAGTTTGACGCAGACGGGGCCGGGTGAGGATCTGACCGTGCCACCCGATGCGTTGGCGGGCGTGACTCCCGGGGCGCCGTAAGCCATTTGTGGTGACTAGGATAGCCTTCGACCCTCCGGGCGAGGCGGTGGAGGCCCCGTTCGGTGCTATGGCCGCGCAACAA
This sequence comes from Phycisphaera sp., assembly GCA_002732755.1. GTDB lineage: Bacteria > Planctomycetota > Phycisphaerae > Phycisphaerales > UBA1924. Next base: position 803 of record NVSP01000198.1, on the reverse strand, counting down.
TCAAGGAGCATCCATGTCCGGCGACCCCTTGGACATCGTTATTGGCGCAGACGAAGCAAAGCGTGACGCGGAGCAAGCCGCCTCTCACGCGCGAGACGCAGATAAGGCACATGCCCAAGGCGACCGCGAGCAGGTAATAGTTGAATTGCGAAAAGCAGTTTCAGCTGACCCGACCGATTTCGATCTGTCGTTCCGGCTCGCGTACGCGCTCGACCTCGTCGGCGAAGAAGAAGAAGCGACGACGATGTACGAGATGGTCTGCGAGACGCAGCCCGCTCCGATCAACGCGCTCATCAACCTCGCGGTGCTTTACGAGGATCGCGGCGACTATGTCCGCGCCGAGCGTTCGCTGCGTCAGGTGCTCGACACCAGCCCGAACCACCCGCGCGCCAAGTTGTACATGAAAGATGTGCAGGCGAGCCGCGACATGTTCGTCGAAGAAGAGCWGACCCGCGATGTGCTCAAACGCAACGCGCTGCTCGACACGCCGGTGACGGACTTTGAGCTTTCGGTGCGTACGCGTACCTGTCTCAAGAAGATGAACATTCGCACACTTGGCGACCTGCTTCGCATCACCGAAGCCGAGTTGATGAACTCCAAGAACTTCGGCGAGTCGAGCCTGGTCGAGATCAAGGCGATGCTGTCGATCAAGGGCCTCAAGCTGGGTCAGGGCCTCGAAGATGCGCACCGCGCCGCCCGCAAGGCGCTCATGGACAAACTCAAGGGCACCGGTCAGGAAGGCGCGCTCGCAAAGAGCGTCACCGACCTACAGCTCTCGGTCCGGGCGCGCAAGGCGCTACAAA
>NVSP01000197.1 GCA_002732755.1 Phycisphaera sp. | reverse complement strand
CCTGGCACTCGCGGCGGGCGATGTGATCATGCTCGACAAGCCGTATCTTCTGGACCTTGCAGACGAAATGGGCATCGCGGTCATCGGTGTCCCGATCGGACCCAGCGGCACCGCGCCGTGCCGAGACGATGTTCTAAGCGAATAGTCCAAGTCATGGCCAAAGACCCAGACAACCCGTATGTCAGCCGGGGCGGGCTCAAGATGCGCCACGCGCTCGAAACCTTTGGGCTTGATGTCACCGGGTTTGCGTGCGCGGATCTTGGGTGCTCGACCGGCGGGTTTACCGATTGCCTGCTCCAACACGGAGCCGCGTCCGTGATCTGTGTCGATACCGCCTACGGCCAGCTTGAATGGAAACTCCGCTCTGACCCAAGAGTCACCACCATCGAGCGCACCAACGCCCTGCACGCTAAGCCGCCCGAGCACGGTGTTGACTTGGTGGTGATCGATCTTGGCTGGACACCACAGCGGCTTGCAATCCCTGCTGCGAAGAACTGGCTCAACGCAACGGGCCGGATCATCACGCTCATCAAGCCGCACTACGAGTTGAGCGACCAGATGCGTAAAGCAAAGCACGAAGAGATCGTGCTCGATGATGACAAGGCCAACCTAGTCGCAGAAGAATCGGCCGCCGACATCGCAAAGCTCGGGTTTACGGTTTCGGGTTTGATTCGCTCGCCCATTCTTGGCGGTGGCAAACGCTCAAAGAGCAAATCCAGGGGCAATGTCGAATGGCTTGCACTGCTGACACGGGCGTAAGGGACAGAGCGGACCGGAAACGATTAGGTATTTTGTGATCTTCCTGCTCCCTCTCCCTGCTGGGGAGAGGGCTGGGGAGAGGGTTCTTTCGTTGTGTGTCCGAACTAGATATTGAAAAGACGACGACCCCATGCCGAGGGATCGTATCCCTCGGTTCTTTTTTGCTTGCTCCGTCAGGAGGACCGATGGATCGCGATCCATCGGCTTGAAACGTGTGCTCCTGAATCACATAGCAAGCACCCAGTTCGGAGAACTGGGCCACCAGCTACTCGGCGGTCCAGCCCGGATCAGGGTTCTTTGAGAGCGATGTCCAGAGCATTTCCTGGAACTCGGCAAGCCCCTGACGCGAGGCGCTGGAGATCACGATGACCTCTTCGTCGCGACCGAGTTGCAGCCCGCTGCGGATGTCGCGGACGAGCTGCTCTTGGTCTTCTTCGAGGACGAGGTCAGACTTGCTGATGACGATGATCTCATGTTTCTCGCTGAGAATTGAGGAATACGCGGCAAGCTCGCCTMTSAKSKYKTYGWMSWYWTCCNNAGCNGGCNANGNKCCWTCSGCAGNGNCTNNKCYTSRAYRASSTGSKCGAKCACNCGNNWGSSCKMGAKGTNGTYWRAGGMMWTSGNTKCSYCWGNCSSWGASYYYCRSCWGNTYCCTYGMYMWSMMSRKKGMYGWMGSCGATGRYSMYSKYGCGGGCCGCGTCGAGCTGGGTGATCCCGAGTTGTGGGCTGAGTGTGGTGAACGGGTAGTTTGCGATCTTGGGGTTGGCGCGGGTGAGCGCCTGCAAGAGCGTGCTCTTGCCCGCGTTTGGCAGGCCGACCAAACCAACATCGGCGATGAGCTTGAGCTGGAGGCGGATCGTTCGCTGCTCGCCCTGCTCGCCGGGGATCGCCGACCGCGGGGCTTGGTTGAGCGGCCCCTTGAAGTGCTCGTTGCCAAAGCCGCCTTTGCCGCCCTTGACGACGACAAAGGTCTCGTCTTCACCGAGGTCTTTGAGCAGTTCGCCCGAGTTGTCGTCGTAGATCAGCGTGCCCGGCGGGACGCGGAGGAATGTGTCATCGCTAGAAGCGCCGTGCATCGAAACGGACTTGCCCTGCTCCCCGTGGGGCGCGGACCAGTGGTGATGCCCCCGGTATTCGATGAGCGTGTTGACATTGTTGTCAGCGACCGCGATGACCGAGCCGCCGTCGCCCCCATCGCCCCCGTCCGGGCCGCCCTTTGGTTGGTATTTGGCGCGGTGGAACGAGACACAGCCGTCACCGCCGTTGCCCGCTCTGACTTTGATAGTGGCTAGATCAACAAACATCGGAGTGAGGATAGGTCAGCGCAGACTGATGAGGGGGATTTGTCTTTTYTTACAGGGTGCGCAAAGCCCCAAGAACCCTCTCCCTAGCAGGGAGAGGGAGCAGGATTCACCGTCGGGGGGCTCACGCTGCCCGCATGTACTTTCCGGTGCAGAAGTACGCGATGAGCCGCTGTTTGTCGCCAAAGCGGGTAAACCTGCTGAACGATGCTGCCATCTTCACAGGCCCGACATTCATGTCTTCTTCGTCGATCCAGACGACCTTGCCAAAGACCTCGATGTGTCGCTGGGCGTTGTCTGCGGGTGGTAGGCCGTGGATGTCGAGGGGGAGRTCGATYCGCAGGACGATGGTTGTGCCCAACTCGACCGAGCGGTCCATCTCGAACTTCAGGCCGGCCTCGGAGATGTCGTAGGCGTGGCCCTCGAAATCGAAGGAGTCTTGGTCGAGGAACCGCATGGTGACCCTTGAGTACATGGGCGAGAGTGCGAAGCGGTCGAACTTGCGTCTGTTGATGTGGTTCTGCATCTTGGCCGAGCCTCCGCCCCGCGAGATTTGGCGGGGTTCAGGATGGCTATCGGTCCCATATTCGTGGCACTTCAGATGTTCTGCGTGAGAATCGGGATCGAATAGACGAGCGCGAGAACTGCGCACGCTGGATCGGGCTTAGCTTCGGGGATCTGCGCCGCGAAGCTCGATGCTCAGGCCATTGATTTTGACGCCTAAGCGTTTTTCGATCTCTCGGATCAGCGTTGGCTCGATCGCGCTGTGGAGCTGATTGCTCAGGTCCATTGGTACATCGACGACCCTGCCGTCGGCGGTCACAAGGTGGGCGTGCTCTGAGACATCCGCATCGTACCGCGAGGCACCCGTGGCGTTTGGGAGCCGTCGGCACAGCCCAGACGCGGCGAGCGCTTCGAGCGTGTTGTAGACGGTCGCAAGACTCATGCCGGGCTGGTTTGCACGGACGGTCTCGAATAGCTCGTCGGCGCACTTGTGAAGCTTGGTCGAAGCGAGGGCGAGGTAGACATCTTCGCGTTGGCGCGTGGCGCGGAGGCCGTGGTCACGCAGCAACTGCTTCGCCTTCTGGCGGGTCATCGGTTGGTCGTGTTGTTGGTCATGGTCGCACATCGCAAGTTCTCAGCCCGCCTGAGTATAGCTCGGGCTGGGGGTGGCCCCAAGGCTTGATTGCCAATCGATCACCAATCGATCACCAGTCGATCAGGGGCACCTTGACCTCGGTTATCGGGGGCTTTGCGATGACCATCTTCTGGTGGGGGATGGCTGCCTCGTCGAACTGCTCGCCCTCGGGAGTCCAGCCGAGTTGCTCGTAGAAACTGACCGCCGAGACCTGAGCGTGACAATAGAGACCCTCAAGGCCAATCTCGCCGAAGGCTTTGCTCTCGACTTCGATCACGATCCGCTTGCCGATGCCCTCGCCTTGGCGCTGCGGATCGACCGCCATCTGCATGAGCTTTCCAAAGCCGGGGCGGTCCGTCTCGCGGATCAGCAGCACACACCCGACGACCCGCTCGCCTCCGGGAGTGCGTGTGGTCGCTACAAAGTGTTCAAACTTCTCCTCACAGCCGGGGTAGGCGTCGATGAATTTTTTGATATTTAAGCCGATGGGTTCGAGCAGGACCCGCTCCCGCAGCCGGCACTCGCCCGGGTAGAGCGGGTCATCCATNGTGATTTGCTTGTAGGTGRGCAACGGCGGGCCTCGAATCGCAAGAACATACCTTGGATCACTAGCGTATCACCAAAGCCCGGCCCGGAAGGAGATCCCCGTGGCGGAGGCTTCCAGCCTCCGGGTATGTGTGGACTTTGACATCAATCCAATCTCCCGGAGGCAAGATGCCTCCGCCACGGCACAGAACCTATCCTTGCGCACCATGTTTGACCGCAGACCCACACGCCAGATCAGCGTCGGCAACGACTCAACGGGCATCGTCCTCATCGGTGGCGGGCTGGGCGGCACAACCCCTGCACCGGTCAGTGTCCAAACCATGACCGCGGGGTACACCTACGAGATCGACAAGTGCATCACCGAGATCAACCGGCTCGCTGCAGCCGGGGCGGACATCGTGCGGGTCGCGGTCCCAGAGCGCAAAGACACCGAGGCGCTGGCAGAGATCCTGAACCAGACATCGGTCCCGATCGTGGCGGATGTGCATTTCCACTTCAAACGGGCGCTCGAATCCGTCGAAGCGGGTGTCCACAAAATCCGGCTCAATCCGGGCAACATCCAGGACCGGGGCCAAGTCAACGCGGTGATCGACGCGTGCAAGGATGCCAAGATCCCGATCAGGGTCGGGGTCAACGAAGGCTCGATCATCGAGCGCAAGGACAAAGAACAGCGCAAAGAGGAACTGGGCAAGTTCTTTGAAAAAGGGAACATGGGCGGCAAGCACGCGATGCTGTTGGCGCTCATTATCGCCAAGCTCGAAGAGTACATGGACATCTTCTACGAGCGCGATTTCCGCGATGTTTCCATTAGTTGTAAATCGATGGACGCGGCGTTCACCGTCGCGGCGTACAAAGAAGTCTCCAAACGATTCGACGAACCCCTGCACCTCGGGGTCACGCACGCAGGCCCAAAAGAAACCGGGGCAATCCGCTCCATCGCGGCGCTCGCTGGTCTGCTCACACAGGGCGTGGGCGACACGGTTCGGATCAGTTACGCAAGCGATCCGGTGTTTGAGGTTGAAGATGGGCTGGAGCTGATGTACTCGCTTGGGCTGCGCGAACGCAAGGGCGTGGAGTTGATCGCGTGTCCGACCTGTGGCAGGATTCAGGTCGATCTCTTTACGCTTGTGCAAGAGGTGCGCCAGAAACTGGCGGATGCGATCACCGTGCCGATCAAGGTCGCGGTGATGGGCTGTGTTGTCAACGGGCCGGGCGAAGCCGAGGGCGCCGATGTTGCGGTCTTTGCGGGCAACAAGCGTGGCATCATCTATGTGCAGGGCGAACGGGTCGCCAATGTATCTGAGGCCGAGATTCTGGATCGGTTGCTTGCCGAGTGCGTTGAGTTTGAGCGCAAGGTGCTAGCGGGCGAGGCAAAGCTTGGTGAGAAGGTGGTCGAGATCGTGCCGCCGGACCCGATCGGTGAGCTGGGGTCTGGGATCGCCAAGATCGCGTCGGGCCATGTTGAGAAAGCAACAGGTTTGACAATCAAAAATACATAGATTCGATTTTGTCTTGATGAGCCCGAAGCGCGAGCGAGGTTTCTTCTCTTTGTATTCCCCTTCCTTCTCCCCGTCGAGGATTATGCATCAAACTCGTTTCTTCTCCAGATGATTGCCGCGTTGATGGCGAGTTTGGCGGCGACCCAGGCCCGGACGCGGTGGA
>NVSP01000196.1 GCA_002732755.1 Phycisphaera sp. | reverse complement strand
CTGCGCCAGATCGCCGAGAACGCCGGTGTTGAAGGTTCAGTCGTTGTTGATCAGATCCGCCGCGGCAAGGGCAAAGGCTTCGGCTTCAACGCCCAAACCGAAGAGTATGGCGACCTGGTCGGCATGGGCGTGATCGATGCCAACCTCAACACAACATTCCGCGCCGACGACTTTGGCACTACCGGCGGCAACCCTGTCAGCGGCGACAACATCTTCCGAGTAAATGCCGAGCTCCGTGCCAATGGCTTTATCAATGAGATCAACGGCAGCGGCGGCTCACACGCCGGCACGACCGAAGGCCTACTCACTGGCCTCTTTGGCACTGACATCAGCCCTGCTAGCCAGGTCGAAGAAGCCATGGGTGGCCCTTCGTCCTTTGGCACCAACACGAACGGCGAACTAGTCCATACCGACCACTCTGTCCCCACTACATCTCATCTCTCATCGACATTTGCCGGAATGCCTACGGCAGATGACCACCGCGGCACCATTGGCTACTCGCCCATCAACCCGCTCGGTGGCGTCGCAACCGCAATCGCCCTCGGCAGAATCCTCCCAGCAGACACAGTCGACCTCAGCATCTTCGGCATCGATGACAACGGTGTGCCCCAGTCCGTCGCGGTCTTCCAGGCCCCGATCATGATCGCGGATCCGGTCGACGCCTATGTCGCACCCTTCGCTGAGTTCCGCGGCTACCGCAGCCAGATGTTCTTCCGTGGCCCATCCGGCGCTGGCGCGATCTCGCAAGACGGAGTGACCGGCGAAGTCCTCGCTGCKGCKGTCTTCGACATCGCGTGCAACAACTGCGGCGGCCTGACCTACGGCGGCGGCGCCCAAACCGCTCCTGTTCAGGGCATCGCGGTCGTCAGCTTTGACCCCGCAGACCCCGCAAACACCACAAGCTGGAACCTCGCAGCTTGGGTTGACGGCGACACCGGCGTCGGTAAGCCCGTCCTCGACGGCTCGGGCACGCAGATCGGTGAACTCACCGCGATCGGTGTCTTCGGCRTCGCTGGCCCTTCMATCTCCGGCGTCTCGATGGACGCTGCGGGCAACATCTTCTTCTTTGCSCCRTTCTTYGACTACGGCCCMGACGGYSTMRYYGGCRSYGSTGACGACGACTTCGAYAGCGCACTCTTCCGYGCGRTSTACGACTCRACAACCGGYGGCTACGACCTCGAGTTRMTCYTRCAGACCGGTGAYGTWTTCRCCTCKGCMAACACMGGCCTCGACTAYRTCATCACMTTCCTCAGCATCGCTGACGGCAACTCRACYTCGTCSGGCACRTTCTTCGGCCACAACACCAGCTWTGACGGYTACCCMGGGCTSGCMGAYGTCACCGAYCCGAGCAACCACTTCAACCTCGGCGGCATGATCATCTCCGCTGACATGACCTACGACAGCAACCTCGACGGCACGTTCGACGAAGCTACCGGCGACGAGGGCTACAACTACATCTTCTACATCGCACCCCTCGCTGGCAGCAACATCACCGACTGCAACGGCAACGGCGTTGACGATGCCACCGACATCGCCAACGGCACATCGCTTGACCTCAACGCCGACGGCATCCCTGACGAATGCCCCGGCCAGATGACCCGTCTCTGTGCCGACGTCAACGCCGATGGCACGGTCTCGCCGACCGACTTCTCCGCGTGGATCAGTGCGTTCAACACGCAAAACTACCGCGCTGATCAGAACGGCGACAACCTTGTGACTCCAGCGGACTTCACCGCATGGATCGCAAACTTCAACCAGGGCGCAGCTGGCCCCCTCTGCCTGAACTAAGCAGGTAGATTCGTTCACACATCCACCCGCCCATCCCAAACGGGGTGGGCGGGCTTTCGATTACAATCTCACCATCGTCCGGGAACCGGTGCCACTGTGATCCGGATCGATCGTCAGTACGAATACAGATCGGAACGACACATGACACGCGCCACAGCCTCTATCGCTCTTTCGGCTGCACTCTTTGCCGCAACTTCGCACGCGCAGTGGGACCCCGACAATGCCCAATGGGGCAAGACCGAGGCAACGGACATCCGTGTCATGACTTGGAATGTCGAAGACGGGATCTGCCGAACCGCCAACAAAGAYCTCGCCGCCGGTTCGTGGGCTGCGCTCGTCCGCATTGTCGCTGCGATGGAACCCGATGTGCTCATCATCCAAGAGGCCGGCGACAACTCTGGCAACAACACCGGCTCGGGCGTCGATTCTGTCGCGAACCTCTCGACAACAATCGACCTCTTCTTCAACGGCGGGCMAGACCCCTTCGAGGGCGGCACCGTCACCGACTATGTCAAGCTCTACCGCCCCGGCTACGAACTCACCCATGTCTTTGTCAGCCCCAGCACAGACAACTTCAACCGCAACATCATCCTCAGCCGTTGGCCATTTCTTGATCTCAACGGCGACAGCAAGGCAACCGTCAACGATTTTTCGGTAGGCCCAAACGCCACCCCGATCTCCGGTGGCAGTGGCGGCATCCGCGGGTATATGTTCGCTGAGATCGATCTCCCAAACGACACCTATGTCGGTGACCTCGTCATCGGCAACGGCCACCTCAAGGCCGGCGGGTCATCAAACGACTTTGCCCAACGACTCGACGCCTCTGAAAACACCTGGTACTATGTCAGGTACTTCTACAACGGCAACGGCACATCAACGCCTGACCCCGAAAACGCGATCAGTTCGTTCCCAAACCCAACACATGTCCTCGACCCGAACACGCCCGTCATCATGGGCGGCGACCTCAACGAAGACGAAGAATCCAACGGCAGACGCGGCCCGGCCCTCTGGTTCTCACAAGGCCCCACCGGCGGTGACTCAACAACCGGTACCGATGCCGACGGCACCGACGGGATCTACGACCAATCCACCGAGTTCTTCTCGGGTGACCCAGATTCACGAGGCTCAAGCAAACTCGACTACCTTGTCTGGCAGGACTCAATCACACAACGCCGCAGGTCGTTCATCTTCCAGAGCGCCGAAACCCCCTTTGCGAGCATGCCACCCGAAATCGCCGACTTCGGCTTCCCGCCTGCAAACAACGGCACATTCACGAGCACATTCGCCTCTGACCACTTCCCGGTCATCTCTGACTTCATCGTGCCGCTGGGTTCAGCGCCGACACCGGGCGACTTCAACCTCCTCTCGCCGATCGACGGCGCAACAAAGGTCGGGCAGTTCTTTACAGCCAGTTGGGAAACCGCCACCGATGCCGACCACTACGAGATTACCGTCGCCACCGACCCCGGCCTGACCAACATCGTCTACACATCGACCCCGATCCCCGCCACCACCGCGATCGTCTTCGGGCTTGACACCTGCACAACCTACTACTGGGCCATCCTCGCGCACAACACCAACGGGTTCACCGAATCAACACCCGCGGTCGCATCGTTTACAACCATCGGCTACGGCGACCAGAACAACGACGGCATCGTCTCGCCGACCGACTTCACCGCTTGGGTCAACAACTTCAACTCGCTCGACCCAACGGCCGATGTCAACCAAGACGGCAGCATCACCCCCACCGACTTCACGGCGTGGATCAGCGCATTCAACGCGAACTGCCCGTAACGATCTGCAAGAAGTCAGTTGCCGCTGCGGTCAAGGTCGCGCACGCGCTCGATCGCGGACTGGAGCCTGCGCTCCATGCCCTTGACATTGATCTGCGATTTGACCCGTGCGAGCAGTTCGAGCCGCTGCACCGGCTTGGTCAGAAAGTCATCGGCACCCGCTTCGATGGCGCGCTCGACATCCGACACCTCGTTGAGCGCTGTCACCATGACAATCGGGACCGCTGCGGTCTTGGGGTCGGACTTGAGTCTTTCGCACACCTGAAAGCCGCTGAGCTTTGGCATCATGACATCAAGAACAATGACATCGGGAACATCGGCTTGGGCCTTCTTGATCGCCTCGGCGCCGTCCATCGCGACCTCGGTTCGGCACCCAAGGTCCTCGAGGTACGCCTGAAGCAGCTCAAGATTCTGAGGGTTGTCATCCACAATCAGGATCAACGAATCCGCTGGTACGGTCAGGTCGTCGTGCATCGAATCTCCCTTGGACATGGGCTTTCCCCTCCCGGCTGCCGCAGCCACCTACCGTCATCCTTGTAGACCATAGATGGGTGATCTGCGAGAATACCATCTGCCGGCCCCGCCAAAGGAAGATCTATGTCCCAGATTCCCACTCCGCCTCACGCCCCCTGGCTAGACCGGTTCAGCACGCCGACGATCCAGAGCCTTCTGGAGCAGTACGAAGGTTCCGCCAGTTCGCTCGCTGAGAACGCCCTGGCGGGGCTGACAGAGATCATGGAAAGCCCTCCAAGCATCGAATGGAAGGGCTTGCCTTGGCGCTGGACCTGCGTCTACCGAGCTGCCAGCGGCGCTGAACCGAGCGTGTATCTGGTGGCAACGCCCGATTGGCCCTCGATTGCGCTGCCTGTGCCGCAAGAATTCGCGCGGGAGATGCTCTCAAAGCGGGGCAGCAAGTACCTCAAAGAGACGCTCTTACACTCGTGCCAGGTGGGCCAGATCCGCTGGGCGGAGTGGTCGATTCARGGCCGGGCACAGTTATCGGATGTTCTTGGCCTCGCCGCCACCATCRTCAACGGCCAGCCCGCCTGACCACAAACAGCCCGCGGYTCATCCCTTTGGCATCGCCATGCCGATCCGCTCTAGTCGGATACGAYCTGTCTGACCTCATGGAGGAGGACCCGCGATGCTCACTCTCAATCGGCCGATTTTCCGTGCCTTGGTTGTCGCAGCGTGCGCAGCGTTCCCGATCGCTGCCGCCGCTCAACTCAGAGCTGATCTCCAATCGATCGTCCGCAATGCGGCACTTGGTCAGGGCGGTGTCACCGGCGTATCCGTGGTCGATCTCAACACCGGCGCAACGATCTACGAGTTCCGCGCCGACGAACCGATGGTGCCTGCCTCAAACATGAAGCTGCTCACCAGCGCAGCCGCGGTCAAGGTTCTCGGCCCGGACTTCGCCTTCGTCACCGACATCAACATCACCACCGATGGCAAGGTGGTCATCATCGGCTCGGGCGACCCATCGCTTGCGGACCCGGAAGTCATGCGAGAACGCACACCATCTGAAACACCGCACGATCTTTTCTCCGCGTTTGCAGATGTCGTCAGCGCAGATCGGTCAAAGGTCAAAGAGATCGTCATCGACGACCGCATCTTCGACCGCGAACTGATCCACCCGGATTGGCCCCGCGACCAACTCGAACGCTGGTACTGCGCYCCGGTGCAGGGCATCAACATCCACTCGAATGTGCTCGCTTTCTACCTAGGCCCCGGCACGCCCGACACCGGCACAACCGCGGATGTCTCCCCACTCGCGCCCTGGATCGCTGTCGAGAACAGATCGCGCCGGGYCACAGAAGGGCGCAACGC
>NVSP01000195.1 GCA_002732755.1 Phycisphaera sp. | reverse complement strand
CTGCCGAGCATTGGGTAGAGCAGCGGGCGTCCCTTGACCGCAGCCTCCCGGTCCATTAATTCCTGATACTCGGCGACCAAGCCTTCTTGCGGTGGGCGTGCATCCGTGATGGTGCTGTTGTACTGGCCGACCTGAGCAACGATCGCGTCGATCGCGGCTCTGATCTCTTCGCTCTTGCTGATCTGGTTTCCAACAGCATGGCTCATCGTCTTGGGCATCGCGGTCTCCGGTTCTGGCTTTGCTAGCCGGTCTAAGCCCCCACTCATCGGCCAATCAGACGGGTGATCTGAGCCGGTAACCAGAGGCGGACCCGCCCTGTGGTTGGCTTGTGGCGGGCCTGTGCCTTATTGTTGGCCAAGACGCATCACAAGAACAGCCAAAAGCTGGCTTCGTTCGACAAGACTGGCCAACTCGATCCATTCATCCGGCGTGTGGAGCCCGCCCCCGCGAACGCCCAGCGTGTCGATCGTGGGCAGCCCCGCGTCCTGCATGATGTTCCCATCGCAGACCCCGCCCGTCTTTGCAAACGGCAGCTTCTGTCCCAACGCCTCCGCAGCGTCTCGCGCCCGCTCAGCCAATGCCCGGGTTGCAGGAATCTCCGGTTTGGCTGGCCGGTTGAAGCTTTTGTGGATGCGTACCCTCGGCAGCGCATCGCCTTCGGTTTCAAGAGCTTCAAGCAGCCCAGCGAGTTCATCCGCCGCCGCCAGATCCGGGAACCGCACATTGCCAAAGCCAGATGCAAAGTCGGGCACCGCGTTGGCGGCCTGCCCACCCACCAGCGGCCCGACATTGGCGACCATCCCCCGCTCGGGCCGAGGCATCTTGCCGATCTCGACCAGCACCTCGCCCAACTTGGTGACCGCGGAGATTCCTTCGGTAAACGCCCGCCCGACATGGGCGGCTTTGCCCTCGATCTCAACAAGAAACTGCCCCGAGCCCACGCGTTCGATCGCCAATTCGCCGCCAGCCAATGCAGGCTCAAGCGCCAACCCAAACGCATGACCATCGCACGCATCGCGGAGCGCCTGCTGGGAGTGGTATGTGCCGGTTTCCTCATCCCCATTGAGGAAGAACGACCATGAGCAGTCAACGCCGGCTTGTTCCAAGGCTTCAAGGGCAGCCACAGCGATGACCAGCCCGCCCTTCATATCGACACAGCCCGGACCGATTGCGGTCTTGCCGTCGGGGTTGATGTCGAGTTTCTGGAACGGCCCCTTCGGATCGTGAACCGTGTCGAGGTGACCCGCGATCAGAACCGATGTCATCGCATCACGCCGCCGACACGAAACCGACGACCGTGGCCGTTCATCCGAATCACCAAGCCACGCGGGCTTGGGTTGGCCGTTGGTCAGTGTTGTCGTTGCGCCGAGCGCATCAAGCCGGGTGGTCAGCATCGAACGAGAAAGCTCGATTGCGTTGAGATTGCCCCCGCCTGTGGGTGTGCCGACATGCAGCTTGAGGTCTTCTAGCAGCGCATCGGCTTTGGAAGCAACGATGTCGCACACGGCTTGCTCTTGCTCTGTCAGCATGAAATGCTTTCTGCTTATGACCCATCATTGGGTCGTGTGATTTGCCCAAGGTCGATGACGACACCATCGGGCTGGTAGAGATCGACGCCGAGGGTGTTCTCGTCGAGCGATGTGAACACAAGGCACGCCCTGCCGTAGCGGGCGGCGTAGTTCATGTCACCCAGACTCGGCCCGGCGTATTTGCTGTTGTTGAACTTCTGAGCATGGAAATGGTAGTGCGCAAGCGCCTGGGTTCCCTCGCGGAACATCTCGGGCGAAGCTACGAAACTCGTGTCGTTCTCACGCATCACGGGCTTTGGTGGATAGTCGGCAGCGACATAGATCGCGGTCTCTTCTGGCCGAATCGAGATACGGACGATCCCGCCGTACTCGGTTGTCGTGTCCAGCCTGTCGGTCTCGACTTGGGTGAAGAGCGCCGAGCGCACCCGCTCAGATCCGACAGCATCATCGATGACCAGAGCCGTGAGATAGTCTGCCCACGCCATGTCATCGCGCCATGTGTCAAGTTTCTCAGAACGAAGCCGGATGAAGTCACCGACACGCTTGGTATGCACGCGAGAGGCAAGGCRMKWYRTWWSYYGKSMAYMWWKWYYNTCTCKYRMWAKWSCRMKMMWWKMKYTRSRKTWRWKWKMRGYMMMWMWMWWRSCWWCRMRRTRSCSWAYMCSAMKCCCCCGCCGCTGCGATTGATTCAGAGATGCGACGGCGCTTGCAGCATCGGTCCACCATTGGCTTTGGACTTGTAAGTTTGTGCCTTGAAGAGCGGTGAGCCATTCGAGTTCTTCACCCGTGAGCGGGATCGTGCGAAAATCGAGCAGCCCTTTGCGTAGCGCCATGAGTGTCCGGTCAGATTCGCTGGGCGGCTCATCCAAAAGAGCTGCCAGCAATTCGACGCGGTGCTCGCCCGATTCATCGAGCCTTGAAAGCAAGTTCCACGAATCGCGCCGAAGGCGAGACACGCTGCTCTGGCCCTGCTCGATGAATGTCTTGAACACGATCTCTTCGATCGAGTTCTCCGGGTGAAGTTCGAGCAGCGCCATGCGCTCGGGTCGGCCCTCATCTGGAATCGCTCTGTCGAGCTTGGCGTAGGAGCGAACCAGCGCGGGCGTGACCTCGGGCCAATCGCGGATGACCACGAGCTGTGAGAGGCGGTGCAGAACCACCGGGTTTCGCTCCGTGGGCATCATGCCGTTGACGAGAGCGACGCCCTGGATCCGCGTCAGCAGGCCGCCGGGTTCGAGGAGGATCTCCATCGCCGAGACCCGCATGGACTGTGGGAGGTGCCTCATCCAGATGATGCCCTTGAGCTTCTCGATGACCTCATCGCGTCTGAGTTCGCCCGAAACGATGTGGGCGGGGATCTCCTCAACGAGCCGAAGCCGGGTCGAGACCGCGATGTCGGTGTTGGTCAGGTCTTCAAGCAGGCTGCTTGTGTCCGTCTTGGGCGGGCCGCTACAGGAAGCCAGAGCCAGCGCAGCGAGCAGAGCGAGGCCTATCCTCTGCGGACCGCGGCTGAATTGTCGTTGATTCGAGCGGTCAGACGACCGAGGTTCATTCGCCATGCAGGCAACCCTTCCACTTCAAGAAYKTKTTCTTYKGAWWCTMWACCYRWTCCGGCCCGCAGTCCAGTCCGACGGCGGAGATGTCGAACTCATCGACATCACAAAGGACGGTATCGTAAAAATACGCCTCCACGGGGCCTGTGTCGGCTGCCCCTCCTCCAGTGTGACGCTCAAACTCGGCATCGAGCGGAACCTCAAAGAACATATCCCGGAGGTAACCTCCGTTGTGGCAGTGGATTAGATATTCAGACCAATAACCTGTTGGTTTCTATCTGGATGTCGCTTCTTGCGATACTTTCCGCTATCCTGTGGGCTGACAAGGGCGGGCGGTCTCGTAAACGCCTGGCCAGGGGATACACGGATGTTGGTCATTACCCGCCGGGAAGGCGAAGAAGTTGTCATTGGTGATCCGAGCAACCCGATCGGAGTTGTCAGGATCGCATCGATCAAAGGCGATCGTGTGCGCATCGCATTCGAGTTCCCTCGGGAAGTCCCCGTGCATCGCCGAGAGGTCGCCGAGCAGATCATTTTGGATGCAAAGAACGATACTTCAAAGGAAGAGGTCGTTGTCGTCGTGACGCGTCCCGGCGACGATGCCGAGACGCGGTCAAACGAATCGACCAACGGCCGACACCCGCGCACAACAGCGGGCCGACACGCCGATGCGGCAAACCGACCCCACTGAGTTCTCGCTCAAACGCTCATCAAACGCAGCACCTGCTTATTCCGGGTCGCCGCCGGACATGTCGTAGATCCAGCCTTCGACTGCACGGTCGTACGACAGCACTTCGCCATCATTAAAGAACAACCCAAGCTCACGCTCCGCGGCTTCGGCGCTGTCCGAGCCGTGGATCAGGTTGAAACTGTTGGACACACCAAAGTCGCCACGGATCGTGCCCGCGTCGGCGTTGCTGCCAAAGGTTGCGCCCATCATCTTCCGGCAGACCGCGATCGCGCTGTTGCCCCGGATCGCCAGAACAAGCACGGGCGAGCTGGTCATGAACTGAACCAGACTCGGGTAGAAAGGCCGCTCTTTGTGGGCCTCGTAGTGSGTCGCNDSCMARNTCYTGGCTGATCTKCATSAGCTTGGYSCCSACGATCTGWAGGCCCTTGTTCTCAAAGCGRGTCATGATCTGGCCCATAAGCSCCCGCTGGACAGCATCGGGCTTGAAGATAATCAGTGTTGTTTCCATTTCGAATCTCCCTGAGTGGTGAAGTTGGATACGAGGGTAGGCACTTTCACCRYTCAWGARCCGCTGAAWCTAKSCCCAGCCGGGCCAGATTGTGTCCACRATCCAKACCAWCCCGGCGAACAGGACRCCGRTGAGSGGAATCARRTACGCGATGACGGCAACCCGGGTTGCTGCCAACTTCCAACGCAAGATCTGATCGTCGTCGGTGATACCAGTAACCAGAGCCAAGCGGCGAAGCGATCTTCGCCATATTAATGCACTCAAAGCAAACACAGCGGTTGCGGCAGAAATGAGTAGCGGAGTTGGGTAGTCAGAAAGTGAGTCCGGTAGCCCGAGCGAATACATCCTGTAGGTTTTCCAAAATAAAAACTCGTAGACCAACCCCGCTGAACCCACGATTACCCATGGCACTTGAAGCCAGACGGAAGCCATGAGCCAGACCCTGCGTCTTAGCTTTCCCTTTGTGCCCTTCATTTGGAATTGGGGTAGCAGGAATACTGATAAGATCGGTGGAAGTGCGRTGAAAACGCCAACGTAGGGAATGACAAAAACTAACGCGATTGTGCAGAGCACATGCCGCCTGATCGCTGAGTACCTCGTAAGCTCGAGGCACGCCAACCGTTTCGTATTGAGCTGGATGTCTTCACGCGTCAGGCAATACCCGCACTCGGGGCAGGTCGGTACCGGGTTCTGCGTGAGGTCGTAGCCGCACATCGGGCAGTTCAGCGGTGGCAGATCACGCAGCCGCCAATCTGGAATAGCGGGAGATGTTGGGGCGCTCAGTTCGGATGATTCTGTCATCCCAACCAGACTACAAGAGATCGGCAGCCTCGGTAGACGCGGCAGAACCCGCCCTGCAACATGGATGAGTCTTTGGGCCTTGATACCCAGTGCCCAATAATGTCGCTATCCYCTGGTCCTTACTATTCCAGCGATTTTGACCAGCCACGGAGGGTGCATGGCCAAGAAACAGCCCAGAACACACGGTAACGCCGAGACGATGGCAGCCAAGCAGCGCGAGATTTCCGTCTCCGAGTTCTTCGCAAAGAACCGCCATCTGCTCGGGTTTGACAACCCCCGCAAGGCCCTGCTCACCACGATCAAGGAAGCCGTTGACAATGCGCTCGATGCCTGCGAGGAAGCCGGCATCATGCC
>NVSP01000194.1 GCA_002732755.1 Phycisphaera sp. | reverse complement strand
GCCGGCCGTGTTTTTTGTGCCACTGACCCGGTCTTCTGGGTCAGTGTGATTTTTCCCAAGAGCACTGACCCAGAAGACCGGGTCAGTGGCACAGTGAACAGCCAACACCGAACCTACCATCGCCCGCAACACCTGCGGAGCACCCACATGTCAGAACAAGAAACGACAAACCAGCCCAAATCGATGGACGACATCATGTCGCTCTGCAAAAGACGCGGCTTCATCTACCAGGCCTCCGAGATCTACGGCGGGATCAACGGCTTCTGGGACTACGGCCCATTGGGTGCCCAGCTCAAAAAAAACCTCCGCGATGC
Organism: Phycisphaera sp.; assembly: GCA_002732755.1. GTDB lineage: Bacteria > Planctomycetota > Phycisphaerae > Phycisphaerales > UBA1924. The sequence goes on along the minus strand of NVSP01000194.1, from coordinate 5,189 downwards.
GTGGTGGCAAGACATCGTCATGAACCCGTGTCAGGGCAAGCCGGGGCCAAGCGGCAACCCGGTGAACATCGTGCCGGTGGATACTTGTATTATTCAGAACCCGAAGGTCTGGGAGGCGAGCGGGCATATCGGTGGGTTTAATGATCCGATGGTGGATGACAAAGAGACGAAGCAGCGGTTCAGGGCGGATCACTTGTATGGCCTAAGCCTATTGCCGGAAACACTTGTTCAGAATGTAATTGATGCAGCAGAGGAATACAGCAAGGTGGAAGGCGATGTGTTTCCAATTGCCACCTTTATTGCCAGCACGATTGGAGAAGCAGAGTCATTAGTATTGTCTGACAAGGCTTTGTTGAAACAATATAGTTTTGAGTCGTTTGCTCCATATAAAAAATCGACTGAGTCGGTCGGTGGGTTCGCAGTGGCGAGGAAAAATGGATCGTCTGTTGTAGCAATCATTGAGCAGATCTCACCAGTGTTTTTAACTAAACATGCTGAGAAGGTGGTGTCTCCGTTTACGCGGAAGGCGGGGGCGTTGACGCCTCCCCGCGACTTCAATCTCATGTTCAAGACCTACCTCGGCGCCACCGCGACCGAGGACGACATCGCCTACCTCCGCCCCGAAACTGCCCAAGGCATTTTCATCAACTTCAAGAATGTTGTGGACACGACGCGGGTGTCGTTGCCGTTTGGGATTGCGCAGACGGGCAAGGCGTTTAGAAATGAAGTGACGCCTCGGAACTTTACTTTCCGCAGCCGCGAGTTTGAGCAGATGGAGGTTGAGTTTTTCTGCCACGAGAGCGAGGCGAACGATTGGTACGCGTTCTGGCGCGATGAGCGGATGCAGTGGTGGAAAGACATCGGCCTCTCGGGTGACAACCTGATCCTGCGCGAGCACGACAAGGATGAATTGGCCCACTACGCCAAAGAGGGCGCGGGCACGAGCGACATCGAGTACCGTTTCCCCTTCACCGCGCCCGGCTACGGCGAGCTTGAGGGCATCGCGCACCGGTCAAACTTTGACCTCAAAGCGCACCAGAACCACCCCGACAGCAACACCAAGCTGGAGTATCTCGATACCACCCGAGGCGAGCTTGCCAAGAACGGCCAGCCCAAGGGCGAGCGGTATCTGCCCGATGTCATCGAACCCTCGGCGGGCCTTGACCGTGGTGTGCTTGCGATCTTGTGCGAGGCGTACACGCCGGACCCGGATCGACCCAGCAAGGTCTACATGAAGTTCCACCCGAGGGTCGCGCCCATCAAGGCGGCGGTCTTTCCGCTGGTCAAGAAGGATGGCATGCCCGAGAAGGCTGCTGAGTTGCACGCGATGCTGGTCAAGCGGTTTGGGCACCTGGGCAAGATCGAGACGGATGCCAAGCAGTCGATCGGCAAGCGGTACGCCCGGATGGACGAGGCCGGCTGCCCGTTCYGCTTCACGATCGACGGTGAGACGCTGACCGACGGCACGGTGACGGTCCGTGACCGAGATACCGCCCAGCAGAAACGAATCCCGATGGATGACGTTGTACAGTTTGTTGCAACCGGTTTGGGTCTGGACTGAAAAATCCTACCGGCGGAATCCGAATGAGTGAACCTTTGGGGAAGCTCGAGCGGTCACTGGTAGGGGGGAAATCAAAAATGAAGAAGTTGATCGTGGCCGTGCTGACCGGCTTTGTTCTGCTTGTGGTCGCGGCTCTGATCGCCATCCCTCTGCTTGCCCAGTCCGAGTTCGCCGAGAAATTTAGGAACGGCGGCAAGAACGGCGGGACCAAGGTCCGCATCGTTGATCTTGAACGCGGCGACCTGACCAGAACCATCAACGCCCCAGGCACGATCGAGCCGGATCGCAAGGTCGAGATCAGCGCCCAGGTCTCGGCTCGGATCGTCGCGCTTCCCTTTGAAGAAGGCGACCCGGTCAAAGAGGGCGATGTGATTGTACGTTTGGACGATCGGGATCTAGCGGCGGCTCTTGATGCAGCCGAGGCTCGGGCGCGTTCAGAGGAAGCAAGGCTGACCGGTTCCGAGGCCGACCTCGCCGAGGCCCTCGCCGAGATGACCCGTCAGCAGGGGCTCTATGAAACGCGAGATGTTTCGCTGGCGGCGGTCGAAGCCGCTGAGGCACGGTACAAAAAATCGCAGAGCAACCTTGAGCAGGTGACGCACTCGATCGCGATCGCAAAGGCCCAGATCCGTCAAGCCGAGAAGAACAAAGACAACACGGTCATCACCAGCCCGATCGACGGCGTGGTCACCAAGCTCAACGCCGAGGTCGGCGAGCTTGTCGTCATCGGCACGCTCAACAGCCCCGGCTCGGTGATTATGCAAATTGCAGATCTTTCAAGAATGCTTGTCCGAACGCGGGTTGATGAGAGCAATGTTGCCCTCGTGCGCGAGGGACAGCTAGCCACGGCGTATCTCAACGCGTACGGCGACAAGGGTTTTCCGGGCAAGGTCCAGTTCATGAAGCTCCATCGCGAAACCTGGCGCGACGGCTCGGGCTATGTCGAGGCCGAGGTCATGCTCGACGAGATCACGGATGAGCGCCTCTACAACGGCCTCACCGCCAATGTCGATATCAGCGTGCAAACGCTTGAAAATGTACTGAAAGTGCCGAGCCAGGCGGTGCTCGATCGCCGGATAGAAGATATGCCCGACAAGGTTATTCGCGGCAACCTGAATGTTGATGAGGCCAAGACATTCATGCGCATTGTGTTTGTGTTCGAGGAGGGCAAGGCGATCGCAAAGCCGGTCACGATCGGATCGAGCGACCTGACGGACACGGTGATCCTTGGCGGGCTCGATGAGGGCGACCGCATTATCGCCGGTCCCTACAGCGTGCTGCGTGAGATGGAACACGAGGCGGATGTTGTAGATCGTGATGTCGCTGAGGCCGAGGAGAAGGCAAAGGAAGATGCAAAGAACGCCGAGAATGATAGCGAGGAAGCGGCGGGCACCGAGTGACCATCTCGATCCGAAATCTTGAGAAGGTCTACAAGCTCGGCACCGAGAAAGGCAAGGCCCTCGAGGTCCGTGCGCTCGACGGTGTGTCGCTGGATATCCAGAAAAATGAGTATGTCGCCATCATGGGCACCTCGGGTTCCGGTAAGAGTACGCTCATGAATATTCTGGGCTGCCTCGACAAACCCACCGGCGGGCAGTACACACTCAACGGCATCCCGGTCCACACGATGAGCAGCGCCGCCCTTGCACGGGTGCGAAACGAGCAGATTGGGTTCGTGTTCCAGAGCTTTGAGCTGCTGTCCAAACAGACGGCGCTCAAGAATGTGACACTGCCGATGGTGTATTCAAGAAAGCACTGGATTGGCGCACGCAAGCGAGCCAAGACGGCGCTTGAGCGCGTGGGGCTGGGCAATCGGATGCACCACAGACCCAACCAGCTCTCGGGTGGCCAAAAACAACGGGTCGCTGTTGCTAGGGCGCTTGTCAACGAGCCGAGCATTTTGCTCGCCGATGAGCCGACGGGCAATCTGGATTCGACCACGACCATCGAAATCATCGCGCTATTCAAGGAGTTGCACGATGAAGGGCAGACGATCATTGTCGTGACCCACGAAGAAGAAGTTGCGGGACAGGCCAAGCGGATCGTTCGGCTGCGCGACGGCAAAGTTATGAGCGACTTCCCGACCGATCAGGACCCGATCCACCAAGAGTTTCTAAAGTCCAAAGCCGTCACCGCGGTGCGGATGGCAGAGGTGGTTGGGGAGGGAGCGACATGATCTTGCTCTCGCCGGTCATGATGGTTCTTCGCGTACTCAGCCAGACGGTGCTGCTCGCCTTGGCGCAGATCTACAACAACAAGATCCGCACGATGCTGACGACGCTTGGCATTGTTGTCGCGGTTGGTTCGATTATTCTTGTCATGGGCGCGCTTTCGGGCATGCAGCAAGGCGTGCTTTCGGAGTTCGAGAAGTTTGGCGCCAAACGGGTCTTTATGGATGGGGCCCTCCCGCCGAGTTGGCGCGGCAAGCTCAGCAGGCGAGATGTTCAGCTAAAACAAGCAGAGATAGACGCCATCCGCGAGCATGTTACGAGTCTTCGGCATCTCTGCGCGATGTACTACGGTGCGTACAGCATTCAATACGAAGAGATTGTCCTTGAGGGCATCAGCGTGGTTGGGATCGAGCCGAGTTGGCACGATATCGCGAACCGCGAGATCATTGTCGGGCGACGATTCAGCACGATCGATTTGGAACAGAGCCGGAATGTATGTGTTATCAACGAGAAAGCGATCGAGGAACTCAATCTACCAAAGGATGCCGTCGGTGAGTTTTTGTTGCTCTCGGGTCGGCGGTTTCTTGTCGCGGGGATTGTTGAAACGATCGAGCAATCCGCAATTTTTGGGAACAGCGACACGCAGACCGAGGTGTACATCCCGATTTCGACCGCCAAGGCCCTGAACCCAGACGGATGGATCAATTTTGCCCAGGGTGAGCTTAAGGATGCGGATGGCGCCGACGAAATAGTTTCCGAGATTACCTATGTTCTGCGGAAAATGCGGCACATCGAGCCAGACGAAGACGACACATTCCAGGTGCAGGTCATGCAGGAAATTATTGACAATCTCAATAAAATTGGATTTGTTATGACGCTCATCACCGGCCTTGTGGTAATGGTCAGCCTGCTCGTCGGCGGCATCGGGATCATGAATATCATGCTCGTGTCGGTGAGCGAACGCACGCGCGAGATCGGCTTGCGCAAGGCGATGGGCGCGCACCCGATGGTGATCCTGATGCAGTTTCTGGTAGAAGCCGTTGTCTTGTGTCTTGCCGGCGCGGTGATTGGGATCGCGGTGGGGCAAGCCGGTTTGCTGGGTATCCGCGCCTTGCCGTTTGAGATGCTTGAGGACGCGGCCGCTCCGCTTTGGGCGATCGGTTTGAGCGCCGGGCTCAGCGCTGCGGCGGGGGTCGGCTTTGGGATGTTCCCGGCTATCAGGGCGGCGCTCCTCAACCCGATCGATGCGCTCAGGCACGAATAAACTTTCTCTCGTTCTCTGGGGATTTTATGAACGCAATACAGACAACGCTGCGGCTCGCATTCATCGCCGGCACCGGACTCGGGCTCGCGGCAACGGGTTGCTCGGCGAACCCGTTTGCACCGGTCAACTCTGATTACGGCTCGACCATCTCGGTCGAGCGCACACGCGATGTGCAGAGCCTCGACCTTGCGGG
>NVSP01000193.1 GCA_002732755.1 Phycisphaera sp. | reverse complement strand
GCCAAGGCCAAGACCATCAACAAATACCTCGGCCCCGAGTACCTCGTGCTGGCGAGTGTCGGCCATGTCCGGGACCTCCCTAGCAAATCACCCAAGGGCGAGAAACAGCCCGTGCCGGGTGTGGATCTTGAGAACAGATTCAAACCCACATACGAGGTGCTCGCTGGCAAGGAGGCGGTGGTCGCGGATCTCAAGAAAGCCGCCAAGGATGCGCTGTCGACCGGCGGCGAGATCTGGTTCGCGACCGACCTCGACCGCGAGGGGGAAGCCATCGCCTGGCACCTCGCGCAAGAACTCGGCGTCGATGCCAAGACCGCCAAGCGCGTGATCTTTGGTTCGATCACCAAGGCCTCGATCAACGAAGCATTCAAGAATCCGCACGCGATCGACATCGACCGGGTCAACGCGCAGCAGGCAAGGCGTATCCTCGACCGGATCGTGGGCTATCAGGTCTCGCCGTTGCTTTGGAAGAAAGTCGCCCGTGGCCTAAGCGCTGGGCGCGTGCAATCCGTCGCGGTGCGCCTCGTCGTCGAGCGCGAACAAGCGATCGATGTGTTCATCCCCGACGAAAATTGGCAAGTCTCGGCGTGCTTCTCGCTTGACGAGGCCCAAGCTAAAAAACTGGGCACTGAGTGGGCGGCTCTGCTTGCGACGCGCGACGAGAAGAACAACGGCCCGACGATCAAACGCCAGAACCWATGGCTCGCGGGCCAGGGCGCGATCAAGGCCGACCTTGTCGAGATCGTGGGCGAAAAATTCGATATTTCGCAAAAAGGATCTGGTGACAAAAAACCGAAAGACCTCACGCCAAAGGTCATCGAGGTTGCAGAACTGATCGGTCTCAAGAATATCGAGACATCGGTCATGGAAGATGATCGAAAGAAAGGCCCCGCAAGGTTTGTTCGGACTGTTTCGGGAACAGCAGACCCGAGTGTGCAGTGGACGATCGACAGGATCGAAACTAAGCGGACGACCTCTCGGCCGTCGCCGCCGTTTATCACATCGACGCTCCAGCAACAAGCCTCCAACCGCATCGGCTTTGGCGCCAAGCGCACGATGGGCGCATCGCAGGGGCTGTACGAGGGGATCAATGTGCCCGGCGAGGGGCCGGTCGGTCTGATCACCTACATGCGTACCGACTCGACCTTCATCGCGCCCGAGGCGATCAGCGCGACGCGGTCGTACATCGACACAACCTTCGGCGGCGACTACCTCCCCGAGAAACCAAACTACTACACAACCACCAGCAAAGGCGCACAAGAAGCGCACGAAGCGATCCGCCCCACCGACCCGGCGCGTACGCCCGATATGCTCAAAAAATCGCTGACCGAGGATCAATTCAAGGTTTATAAATTGATCTGGGAGCGGTTTGTCGCCTGCCAGATGACGCCGGCGAAGTGGGACGCGACCTCCGTCTTTATCAAGGGCGGCAAGGTGGCAGCAGACCTCCGGGATGCGGATTTACAAAGCCCCGCCTCGGAGAGCCAAGCCACCAAGGGCACCGTCACCTTCAAAGCCGGCGGACGCATCCTCGTCTTTGACGGCTTCTACCGCGTAACGGGCGTGCCAACCTCCAGCGATGAGCAGACACTCCCAGAGCTGGACGAAGGGCAGATCGCCAGCGCGTTTGCGATCGATCCGGCCCAGAAGTTCAGCAGCCCTCCACCCCGCTTTACAGAAGCGAGTTTGATCAAAACACTCGAATCAGAAGGCATCGGCAGGCCCTCAACCTACGCCTCGATCATCAGCGTGATCCAGGACCGCAACTATGTCGAGCAGATCCAGCGGCGTTTCCACGCGACGGACCTTGGCGAGGTAGTCACTGCCAAACTGATCGAAGCCTTCCCGCACATTCTCGAGCTTGGCTACACGCGCAAGATGGAAGCAGAGCTTGACCAAATCGAGGAGGAGCACCTCGACTGGATCGACATGCTCGAGCGGTTCTACGGCCCGTTCGCCGAGGCGCTCGAGCGGGCGCACGAGGAACTCAAACACGCCAAGGCCGAGATCGTTCCCGCGCCCGAGGAATACCGGTGCCAGACCTGCGACGCATCGCTCGTCTACCGGTTCGGGAAGAACGGCAAGTTCCTGAGTTGTTCCAAGTACCCGGACTGCACCTACGCGGTGCCTTGTGACCGCGAGGGTAAGCCAAAGTTTGCAGAATATGTGAATATTGCCTGCCCGGTGACCGGTCGGACGCTGATGAAAAAATCGGGCCGGTTCGGCGAGTTCCTTGCGACGCCCTTGGAAGAAGGCGAGAAGCCGGGCGAGGTCGGCGTGATCGKSAACATCGACAAGAAGGGCTTTGCGGTGCCCAAAGCGCCCCCGCCGCTGGAAACGGATTTGCCCTGTTCGATCTGCGAAAGCCCGCTGAATCTGCGTGATGGTGCGCGCGGGCCGTGGCTCGGGTGCAGCAAGTTCCCCAAATGCCGGGGCCGGGGCAAGTGGACCGAGATCGACGAAGACGGCCAGAAGAAACTCGAGCTGGCGCTCAAGAACCATCTGAAAGACCACCCGGTTCCGATTCTCTACACGCTCGATGGCAAGGCACTGACCGACGAGAAGGGCAAGCCGCTGCCCGAGGCGCCCAAGGTCGCGGAACTTGTGATCGAATCGGAAGAAGAGCTTGAAAGGTTGCGCGGCGCTGCGGTTGCAGGCTAGGTCACCCGACTGCTTATGTGCCACTGACCCCGTCTTCGGGATCAGTGCTTTCCCAATCGTTTTAAATCACACTGACCCCGAAGACGGGGTCAGTGGCACAGTTATTCATCGAGCCAGGTRACGATGCCGGATTCGAKGTYGTAGAYCGCRCCGACGACTTTGAGGTCGCCGCGTTTGACCGCTTCTGCCATGACATCGCTTTGCTCGGTGATTGCCCGAACGGTGAGCCGGACATTTTCTTCGATTACGCGATTGACGAGCGAGGTGTTACTCGACGAGACATCCTCGTCGGCCTGCACGACAGCCTTGATCGCAGGGTGAATCTTGGCAAGCAATTGCGTGAGATGACCAAGCTCCGCGCCGTCGATCGCGCCCTTAACCGCGCCGCAGGAGGTGTGCCCGAGCACCACGACGAGCTTGGAGCCAGCAACGGCTGTTCCAAACTCCATCGAGCCGAGGATGTCGTCGTTGACAAAGTTGCCCGCGACGCGCGCGACAAACACATCCCCGATCGCCTGATCAAAAACAATCTCAACCGGGACCCGCGAATCGACGCAACCAAGGATAACCGCCTTTGGGTATTGGCCCTTGGCTGTTGTCTCGGCCTGACCAAGCCAATCCTGTAAAGTAAGTTGCCCATCGACAAACCGTGCGTTGCCCGCCTTGAGATCGGCAAGAACAGCATCGGGCGTCATCGCGGCTTGCTCAGACTTGCTCACTGTGTCGGCGTTTGGGTCCATACCCGATGATACACAACCAAGCATACTAAGCGGTACCGCAAGAACCGCAAGCCTCGAAACAGTAGTACAGAACCTTCTCATCATTCAGTCCTTTCAAGTGTGTTGTCGGCACACGATTGGCAAATCGCTGCCGCAGCCGATTCCGCGATAATAGACCAGAAGCTACTCATCTCGAAGATGCTTTGTCCAATGCGCTACAGTGGAATCGTGACGAGTTCCAGGGTCAGGCTATCTCGACAAGGGCTTTCCCGGTTTGCACCCGGGGCGGGCGGCGGCGATTGGGCGCTCATCATTCTCGGAGCCGCGATCGGCTCGCTGACAGGACTCGCCGCGATCGGATTTGCCAAGGTGCTGCACATCGTCGAGCAGCGCGTCCAGCACGCGCAGGGCGAGCACATCTGGATGCTTGTCGCCGCCCCCGTCGTCGGGATGGGGATCACCGGCGTGCTCGTCAAACTCTTCGCATCAGAAGCCAAGGGCCACGGCGTGCCGCAGGTCATGAAGGCGATCATCAAGGGCAAGAGCMRGATCCGCTGGCCTGTCGGCGTGACGAAAGTTGCCGCCTCGATCCTGACCGTCGGCTCGGGCGGGTCGGCGGGCACAGAAGGCCCGGTCGTGCAGATCGGCGCGACGCTCGGCTCGGTCATCGGGCGATGGTTCCCGTTTACTCGCGAGCACCTGCCGACGCTTGTTGGCTGCGGGGCGGCGGCGGGCATCAGCTCGATCTTCAACGCGCCGATCGCTGGCGTCTTCTTTGTGCTTGAAATCCTGCTCCGCGATTTCTCGGTCAAGGCGTTCGCGCCGATCGTTGTCGCCAGTGTGTTCAGCGCCGCGGTCACGCAGGCCATCCTCGGCAGTAACGACGCACTCTTTGCCTCGGCGGAAGAGCTCCACGGCTTCGTCTTTACGATCTCAGAACTGCCAAGCTATATCATCCTCGGGCTGCTCTGCGGGGTGGTCGCCGTCGCGTTCAACAAACTCCTGCACAAGGGCGAAGACCTCTTCGACGATTGGAAGATCCACACGCTGCTCAAGCCGATCTTTGGAGCGATGGCGCTTGGCGCACTGGGCATCGGGGCTGTCCTTGCGATGCGGGGCATGTCATCCCAGGAAGCCAGCGGCGTGCCAGCCTTCTTTGGCAACGGCTACGAAACCATCACCAGCCTCCTCTCACCAAGCGCGTACAGCGACGGCTCGCTCATCACACACTCGCTCGGCGTGCTCGCGGCTCTTGTGCTGCTCAAAATGGTCGCCACCACGCTTACGCTCGCATCCGGTGGATCGGGCGGTGTGTTTGCGCCGAGCCTGTTCCTTGGCGCGACCGCTGGCGCTGCGTTTGGCATCTTGCTCGAAACGATCGGGCTGATGCCAGAGGGCGGCTCACCCGCGGCGTACGCGCTCGTTGGCATGGCTGCGGTCGTCGCCGGCACCACGCACGCCACGCTTACCTCGATCCTGATCCTCTTCGAGCTGACGCGCGATGTGTATGTGCTCTTGCCGATTATGTTGGCCGCGACCGTCGCCACGATCCTTGCCAGCATCATCGAGCGCGATTCGATCTACACCTTCAAGCTCCGGCGCGAGGGCGTGCTGCTGGGCGCTTCGCGCGACATCTCGCTCCTCCGCAAGATCCCCGTCACCAGCGTCCCGATCGAACCTCTGCCGGATGACCCGGTCTTCGCGTCTGATCCACTTGGCAAGCTCGTCTCGCTGCACGCCAACTATCATGTCCCCGATTTTGTCGTCGTCGAGCAAGACGGCACCTACATCGGCATGGTGACGGGCCATGACATGCGGACCGCCCTGATCGACCGCGAAGCCATCCCCCTGCTGCTCGTAGCCGAGCTTCTGCGGACCGATCTGCCCACGATCCAGCCCGACGAGATGCTCGACGCGGTCGTGGATGCCTTCGCTGAGCACGATATTTCRAGTATCTGCCTCGTCACCGGCGGGAAAAACCCCCGCCCGATCGGCCTGATTACCCGGGGCAAAGTCATGAACCGGTACCGCAAGGCACTCGAAGAGAACTAGCCGGTACGATACTGCAATGAAGTACGCGCCCACCACGACACTGACGATCACAATTCTCGCCCTGCTCACCGGCTGCACCAGTGTGTGGCAGGACAGCT
>NVSP01000192.1 GCA_002732755.1 Phycisphaera sp. | reverse complement strand
TCGACATCACCTTCATTCCACTTGCTAGCCACAGGTGGAATTTCTATTAGCGGCATAATGTCTGTTTTGTCCTTCTTAGCAAGCTCACTCAAAGCCTTTAGCTCACCTTGTTTTCCCTTGAGAATCGGTACATAAGCCATTTTTTTTGATCGCCTCCGAGGAACAGATCGTCCATTGAGAATACTGACCATAGTGTGAAGATTGTAGGATTGCCAGTAGTTTTGTAAACACCAAGTGAATTAACGGCAAAGGCAATGGTTCACATACTCAGTCTAGGCGGATCGCTGCATCTATCGCCCATTTCTTTGTAGTGTGCCATAGAATTGTGGTGGTCGTGGCCAACTAAAGAACAAGGGCTGTCGCATTGCTGAAGGCTGGCAGCGACAGAAACACAGATATGTGTCACGAGTGGGCATGGYCRCTTCGGCTTGACTAAATGGTGCGTTTCGCCGATTTGACATTTTTCCTGATCTGCGCAAATGCCGCACCAGAATCAGCCCCACAAGCTAGGCACCAGCGGACCAGTTCTACCGCATCAAGTCGCCGCTCGCCGCTTTCGCACTTCCACACAAATGAGCGGTGCTCATCCATGATCTCGGCAAGTTCCCGTTGGGTGAGCCCACTTTCTTCGCGCATGGCTCGAAGAGCCTTGCAGAGGCGTTTGTAGGCGGGATCGTGGATTGATTTTGGGCGTCTCGCCCTTCTTGCGTCCATTTAGGGCGCACGCTACTATCCATCCGTTGTGCGCCCATATAGGAGCGCACTGGCTATTGAGGAGCTCACTATGTCAGAAGATCAGGCTGTAACTAATCCCGCCAAACCGGCCCCCGCAAGTGGGGCTGCCGGGTGTCTTGTGATAATCGTGCTCGTAGTCGTGGTTTATGTTGGCTTTAGGCTTCTGACCAGTGGAACGAGCCCCCTCGGATTGAGCCCTTCGGAGTTAATGAAAATTCGCGGCATTGATGGCGATCTTCTTCAATTCGATGAAGAAGATGGAGAGTTCTTTACCGATTATCTAGATCGTTTTAGTGTCGAAATCAAGGCGGAGTCGTTGCACACTAATGCTGATTACATCGAAATTGAGCTACCCCATATGCCAGAAGCCGCTCCGATCGGGGCGGAGTTCGTGCGGTCTGTTGTCAACCGCGTCCCATACCACAAACATGTTGGGCAGGAGGCAGGGGAGTGGCTTACCGAGAAATGGGGCTCAACGATTAGAACAAAGAGATTTGGGAAAGTATGTGTGCGTATCGAAACATACAAAGGACGGGCTGTTCTTATCCGAATCACTGGTGATTGAGCAAGGAATAGAGCCTAAGCATACGCTGATTTTACTACTTGACAAAACTTAGAGTTTGTGGGATAATGACCGCTCACCACATACGGTGCGGATTCGCTGCCTGACTTCCAGAACGAATCCGTACCTGTTGATTTGTACCGTGTTGAAAGTTTGCCCTCCGGGGATAGTGAAGCAACACACCAGCAGAGGCAGTGCCTCGTTGTTGTGGTGTTTTACAGGAGACGAACTTTGCAAGTACGGTTACAAAATCTGAAGCCCTGTATTCGCAGGGCTTATTTTGTGCTCACGATGGATTGCCGTGAATTTGCTACTCATGTGGAAGTGCATGGGAATAATTTCCAATTTTGTGTGACAAAAATAGGCCATTTCTGGCCCGTCAGCAGCTATCAGGCGGCTGCTAACAGGCCGTCGGAATCAGAGAGTGTTTTCGTAAATATCTCAGCAGCCAGCATTGCAGGAACACTGTGGCCATGTCGCCAAGCACAAAGCTGGGACTGGAGGAAATACTGAGCGAAACTAGCCCTATTGGGCCACAAGCCCGCTCGTTGTAAAATAGAGAAAGCCCCCGCAGCCGCTGAAACGACTACGGGGACAGACAACTTAGGCGGAACGCCAAAGCAGCCATGCAACTGCATTGTACGCGATTCCGCCGCTTATGGAAGGAGGCGGCTTATGCCGTCAAGGAATCGCTATGGAGCCCCGTTCTCGTCAGTAGTGAGGTCTGGTGACATACTGGATCTCTGCTCAGAGCTAGGGATCTCGTATCGGAGCAGGATCTTCGATCCCGCATCAACGATCTACACATGGATGAACCGGACAGTTTCGCAGGACCACTCCTGCCGTCAGGCTGTTTCCAGAGTCTCTGCGTACCACGCAGCACAAGGGCAGAGCGTCTCTGTCTCAACGGGTGCGTACACGCAGGCACGCCAGAGATTGAGTACCGATCTGATCGTCGGGCTTGCTAAGAAATTAGCGAGGGAGTTGGAAGACGAGTGCATCGGTCATTCGCCGCTGAATCGTCCCATCTTCTTCGTGGACGGCTCTGGGCTCTCCGCCCCGGATACTGAATCGAATCAAGAAGCATTCCCTCGTATGAAGTGGACGAAGCCCGACCTTGGATTCCCCACACTGCGAGTGGTCTTTATGACATCGCTCACGACTGGTGCGGTGATTGATCTGAGAATGGCTCCACAATACGGAAAGGGCACAGGCGAGAATACGCTGTTCCTAAACATGTTCGACACACTACGGCTAGGTGATGTTGTCGTCGGTGACAGGGCCTATGAATCGTATTGGCATCGCCATCTGCTCCGGGAGCTTGGTGTCGATTCTGTGTTCCGCGCGAAGACTCGCCTCGATCCACACTGTCCTCGACTCGAAACACTCGGGCGTGGGGATTGGCTTGTTGAGCAAACCCGTCCGCGTAATAAGCCTCTATGGGTGAACAAGCTCTCCGACTTCCCTCCACGAGCATCCGTCCGTATCGCATCGCTCAGGCTCGGTGTAGGAAAGTACCTTTATCTGCGGAGCACACTGCGAGAAGGGACCAGAGGCGACTTGCTCTCGCTCTACGAACGCCGTTGGGATATTGAAACAGACATCCTCGCTCTCAAAGTCAGTCTTGGTATGGAGATCCTGCGTTGCAAGACTGCTGAGATGCTAGAGAAAGAGGCGTGGGTCTCAATTCTGACATACAACGCGATCCGTGTACTCATGGCGAGGGCTGCCGCCCGAGCAGGTGTACAGCCCCGTGAACTCAGTTACAAAGGCGCGATGCAAACGATCACGGCGTATGGGCCGCGAATGGATCTCGCGGGTGAGCGTGACGCTGAGAAGCTCATGAATCACATGCTCGATGCCATTGCGTGCCACAAGGTGCGGAATCGTCCGGGTCGGGCAGAGCCTCGGCTCACGAAGCGTCGGCGTAAAGAGATCCAGCTATTGATGGTCCCAAGAAGCGTCGCACGCTCCAGACTCCGGAACGGCCGTTACCAAGATAAGTAGTCCGCTCTGCGGATGACAACTAGGTAGAACCGCTAAGGCGGGGCCGATCAGCCCTTGGTCGAGCCCCGCCACACCTTCTCAGAATCTAGCAGTAACCAAGTGCCATTCCTGCCAGGGAGAGGGCTGGGGAGAGGGTTCTTCTGTTTTCACACCAAGCCGAGGGATCGCGATCCCTCGGCATACCCACACCAACTCCCCACCAACCCCGTGGGGGTGGCGTCCCGCCGCCCATTCTTCACACAAGAACGAACCACCCACGCCCCAGATCCGTCATACTGATGATGTGATCAAGATCCTGCGCACATCCAAGGCCTTTGTATTTCTGTCGATCGCCTTAATGATCTGGCTTGCCATTTGGTCTCGAATCCCACCGAAACTACATGGTGACTACCTTGTGTCGGATCTCTCGCAACGCCCAGCGTATGTCATAATACGAAAAATGATCGGTGAATACTATAGTATTGTTGTGTTGCRCCAAATAGGACCAATATTGGTCGCCGAAACTCTGGACGGCCCAAGAGTTATCGATCATCGCAACTCTCCATTTCCARATCACAATCGACAGATCCTTTCCTACGGTGAGCTATGGGGCAAGCCAAACTCCAGTGAAGCATACGGCTTATTAGCGCCGGTTGTCTGTCGACACAGCGCGTGGTATTCCCTCCGCTCGAGGCACCCCGAAGTGCCACTCATCAACTACGACAAAGCGCTACAAATCGCACACGAAGCGGGCCGGATCAAATACCTTCCACTGAACGGATGGCGATTTAGTTGGCTCGCCGCGGTCCACGACTCCCTCTTCCTCCTCACCCTCATCGCCTGGCTCATCTCCCTCATCGGCATCCCCCACTGGATCATCTGGAAACGCCTCACCAAAGCACAACGCCGACGCGCCAAGCATCAGTGTCCGGTGTGCGACTACGACCTTGCGGGCCTGACATCTTCAACGTGCCCAGAATGTGGCAATGCGCTATCTACTTCTTTGATTACACCAAAATAAGGACCGATGGATAGCGATCCATCGGCTTTGTTTTTGACGATCCCGAAGCGCAAGCGAGGTTGTAGAAAGTAACCAAAGACCCCCCATCCGTCTGCTTCGCAGACACCTGTCACACCATGTGTGCTCCCCGACGGGGAGAAGGAGGGATGGTTAGCTCAGTGTCCAGAGCAAGAACGCTCCAATGACGCTTGTCGCTCCAAAAGCCAGCGAACCAAACGCCGCGTACCAGTGTGGCTTGCGGCGAGCGAGGTCGAGGTTTTGCCATGAGTTTGGATCGCCGACGATTGTGAAGAGTCGCCACGATGTGACAAGCTGGGCGAGAAAAATCGCGGTCACCGCGAGTGTGGCCGGGATCAGGGCCGAGGTCATGGCTAGGCACGCCAAGAGAATGGCGATCCATTGCAGCGAGACCGCAGCGACGAGCAGGCCGTGGTAGCCGGGCTTTGGGGGGGCATCTGGGAAGATGAGTCTTGCTGGGTCGATGAGCCAGGCACACTCTGAGCAGTCCGGGCGTTCTTGGCCGATGAGGTCAAAGCCACACTTTGGGCAGATGGCGTGCGTGGTTTCGAGTGTTTGGACTATCTGCTGTTCGTGTTGCGGGTCGTCGAAGCCGGGCCGCCATCGCGGGGTCTGGGTCTGGGTTGGGCTTTGGATTCGAGTTTGACTGTTCTGATCGGGACTGGCGCTTGGCGGATGAGTTCGTTCTGTGCCCCCGCGCGCAGCAGGCGATCCAGCGCGAAGCGGATCGAGCTGTCCCTGGCGCTGACGATGAGTGTGCCCTTGTCGAGCCGGATCTTGGTTCGGCTTGCCAACTCCTCCGGAATAACCCGGTTCCAGACTTCCAGCATCGGGTCGATTTGATCGAGTTGTTTCTGGAGGTGGTTGCGGACTTTGATGAGTGTTGGCGAGAGAGATGTGTCCCGTTCGGGCCAGGTTCTTCGTGTGCGCAGGAGTTCGAGCCTGCGGGCCGCTGGCATCATGCGATCTCGGGCGGCTCGCCGATCGTTGTCCATCCATAATCTCCAGAAATGTTCGCATCTTCGGCTTGGCTCCCGCTACGCAAGAGAGTGTACCTCAACCGGGACCATCGGCGAGCGGGCAGCCTGAATGGGTGGTCCAAAAACGGCCAACCGCCCGGCATAACCGGGCGGCTGGGAAGAAACGAAACATACCGGACCAGATCCTGACGAGTCCCTTCCGTGAGGGAGGGGGTAAAGCCCGGCCTGACCGTGGTCCCCTCGCTCGCGC
>NVSP01000191.1 GCA_002732755.1 Phycisphaera sp. | reverse complement strand
TGAACGCAGCGATCCACGCGGTGAAGTCGGTGGGCGACAGTGAGCCGTCCCCGTTGACATCCGCCACGCAATCAAAGGGCACAAACCATTCGAGATGCACAACCGTGCCCTCCCAGCCCGGCAGTTCTACGCCCGTCAACGCATCGCCAACATACACACAGTACATCGCCGAATACTGACCCGGTCCGTCGACCGAATACCAGTTGTGCGTCATCGCACCGGGCCACTGCCAGACAAGACCAGAGCCATCGGTCCCGTGTATCGGCGAGAAACTAAACCCGTCGTACACCGATACCTCGGCACTTGTCCCGATGTTCTCAACGAACACGCCCGAGCCTGCCGGCAGGTTGAAAAACCCGTTGGCAAGCCACCCGAACCGGCCGCTGTAGTGCGTGTCATCAAGCACCGAAGCGGCGCCTGCGTACATCTCGCCCGGATACCGGAACATCTCGATCGGTCCCGTGACCGGCGTTTCAAACTCAAACAAAAGAGAATTGCCGTCCTGCTCGATGAGCAAGTGAAGCATCGAGCCGCCAAGGTTCGGCGCCTGCGCAAAGCACGCACCAGCCCCAACCAGCGAAACGATTGAAACCGCCGAAGAAACCAAAAATGATCGTATCATCTGCGTTCTCCTGTATGAATATTTAAATTATCGCCGGCGACGAGCACAAGCGATACCACCCATGACAAGCACAACAGCAGACCCCGGAGCCGGGATCGCGTTCCAGTCAAGCGTGACCGAATCCATCCCAAACCCAGACAGCGGCGCACCCGTTGTCTCGTCACCGAGATAGACATTGAATGTCGCATCAAACGCGCCAAGGCTCGGCGCTGCAACCCAAGGGTGGTGCATCATCCCGTTCCACTTCCACGCCGAGCTTGATCCGCCCGTCCCGAAAATCGGTGCGTAGGTGTGCATCGGACGCATGTTCCGCATCCCGCCTTCGTAGATATCAAGCCCCGCCGTCGCGCTGGTCATCTCGATCCAGATCGCCGAGCCTTGTGGCAAATTGATAAACCCGTCCGCCAAGAACCCGTACTGGCTCGAAACATACTTCCCATCAAGCACATCCGCGGGCGCCGTGTGCGACAAACCGTGGTTCATCATCGGCAGCGGGGTCGGTTCTGGATTGATCATAAAATCAATCTCTACACCAACATTCGTGCCATCAAAGGTAATGTGAACATGCTTCATCGCGCCATCAACATTGGGCCAAACCTGCGCACCGGCAGAACCGGCAACAACCACAACAGCAGCCGCGGAAACGATTTTCATAGTATGCAACATATTTTTTCTCTTTCTCTTCAGCGGGCCTACAATTAACCCGAATTTATTTAATAAAACTCAAAAACACATAGAATTTGTACAACCACAAACAAGGCCTACCAGCCCTGCGGATCCCAAAGATCTTTCTTGCGGTCGGGATTGAATGTATCCTCGTATCTCTTGACCTCTGCGTGACCATCAACAAACACATACCCCTCGCCCGGCTCAAACCGTCCAAAGGCAACCGAGTTGTTGACCGCTGTGTTGTTCTTCCAGAAGTGAGCCATGTGATGATCCGGCGCGTGATTGGTCGCCCCCGTTGCCAGCGATGCGAACATCACCGTCTCGGCGGGGCGGTACACCATGCGCTGAAAGACAAACGGCTTAGCCGTGTTGCCCGAGCGAGCCGGGTCGATCTCGTGCCACGCCAACTCAAAGTACACGCTCTGACCAAAGCTATTGATCGGGATCGTCGTCACCGCCCGGTCGCCCTCTTCCTGAACCCTGCGGTCCAGTGGCGATCGGTAGTTCTCATTGACAACCCCAAGCCAGGCCCTCTCATCCGGCGGATTCAATGGATCAAACGCATCCCCCGAGAAATACTCGTACAACGCGTAGTTCCACGGGAAACCGTTTGTAGACCAATCAAACCCCGCTGAGTGAGATGTATTCTGAATCCGACCYTTGTTCGTGTCGGAATAGAATGTGCTGGCCATCCCAATGTCTCGTAGCTTCGACATCGCAAGCAAACCGCGAGCGCGCGTACGCGCCTTGCCAAGAGCGGGAAGCAATATCCCGATCAGCAATGCAATGATCGCAATAACCACCAACAACTCAATAAGCGTGAACCCACCGGCTCGCTTTGTGCGTGCCATCGGCGCGTACCTCCGTTGTGCCCGGCACGCACAATCTGAGCGCACCAAGCAACCTCGTTACCCAAAAAGATCAAAACAACAGATCGCAGAGATCAGCAGGTCGATCGGGGAGGCGGCGCCAAGACATCCAAATTGTGAATAGAAGCAACATCAAGCTCAAACGCCACAAGACGCTCGCCCTTGAGTTCTGCAAGGTTCAAAAGCCTGCCGTCACCAGCAGTAAACACCGGCGGCACAGCAGCCAAAAACCACTTCAACTCCGGCATGCAACTGATCGACATCAACGCGAAACCCGTGTCGTCACCAACTGCCACCGCATCATCTTCATCAACCGGCAAAGCACAACAGCACGAACCGCTCGTCGCGCAACCAGTCGCCGCGCTGCACGAACACGCAGCACCCTCGTCATCCGCAATCGAAAGCCCCGCATCCGCCATCAACTCAGCAACAAGCCTGGGCACCGGAATTGCTGCCAAGCTCGCGCACACATACAGCGCAACCAGCGTGAAAATCACACTCTTTGATTGCACCAAACGCCGCATCCCCGGCTCCTGTCACGCCACAACCCCGGCGCAGAACACGCCAAGGCATCTATCTATACGACAGCATACCGCCCCCGGATCGCCTGCCACACAGCATTTTCTACCGCCGAGCAAGAATCAGGAACTACCCGTATATGTCACCCCAAGAGGTCCACCAACACCGCCATCCGAACAAGCGTCCCAGCAGAAACCTGACGCCGAACAACAGACCGCGGCCCATCCGCCACCGACCCGTCCATCTCCAAGCCCCGGTTCATCGGCCCCGGGTGCATCACCACCGCGCCAGCCTTCAGCCCAGCCGCCCGACGCTCCGTCATCGCATACAACGACCGATACTCACGCACCGACCCAACACCCGGCGGCGAACTCGGCTTACTACTGCTCCCGCCGTGACGCTCAAACTGAATCCGAAGCATCTGCACCGCATCAAGCTCGCCCAGCACCTCATCAAGATCACTCGACACCTCGCACCCGAGCACCTCAAGCGCCTTGGGCGCAAGCGGCGCAGGCCCGATACAGACCACCCGTGCGCCAAGCCTTGTCATCGCGATAATATCTGAACGAGCYACCCGAGAACTCACAATGTCGCCCACGATCCCGACCGTCAGCCCCGACAGATCAAACGACTCCTCGCGCCCGCCACCGATCGCCGACGCCATCGCATACACATCGAGCAGCCCCTGCGTCGGGTGCTCGTGCGCGCCATCGCCCGCGTTGATCACCGGCACACGCACATGCTTTGCAATCAGCTCCGCAGCACCAGCCGCCCCGCTGCGCACCACCAGCGCATCCCCACCCGTCGCCTCGACCGTCAGAGCCGTATCAACAAGCGACTCGCCCTTGGCCATGCTCGAGCCAGGCCCGGTCAGGTTCGTAATCCCAGCGCCAAGATTCCGAGCAGCCAGCGAAAAACTCACCCGCGTCCGAGTCGAATCCTCAAAGAACAAGTTGCACACACTCTTGCCCGCAAGCCTCGTCCGCAGCTCGGCATCCTGCTTTGGCATACCAGCGCCATCGTCAAATGTCCGTGCCAGCTTCAGCAATGAAACAAGCCGCTCGCGGGATTGTCCCGCCAGATCGATCATGTTTCGGCTGTGATCGATCGAGTGCGCCATCAGCCCCCGCTCTCAACCTCTGGTTCCGGCTCAGGATTGAACGCACGCTCGATATCTTCGATCGTGTACAGCGCCGGCACAGTCATCGTCCCAACCTCACGCCATCGGATGTGGTCGATCTGCCGAACGCCCGTCGCGCCCTTCATCCAAACCTCGACACCCACATACACCGGGTTCGCCACATCTCGCTCAAGCCCCGTGATCGGGCGCAGCACATCCACCCGCACACCGTTGCTGCGAATCCTGACCGCGCCGATGTGGTAGATCGGCAAGCCGCTGACCGTCTCGCTCAAAGGCGTCGCCCTGCCGCCAGCCCCACCACCAGCCTTGTCCGCGATCCAGCGATAACTCTCCGGCGCGATACCGCCCGGCACATTCACCGCGACCAAAGGCCCATCGCCCGGCAACTCCATGTTCGTCTGATCCGCGATGTCCAGCTCGATGATGTGCGCAAGCGCCTTGGCCATCGGTTCGCGGATCGAAGCCGTGTCGCGGGCGTTGACCCATGTCACGCCATCTTCCTGCGGGTAGTTGCTGTACCCAAGGCACCCAGTCATCGTCGCGGCCCAAACAAGCCCCGCCACCCCCACCATCGCGGCCACCCTGCGTGTGTTGTTCCGTCGTTTCGCCGTCTGTATTCGTTGCTTCATGCCGGTCGCTCCCACCGTGTCTATGTACCCGCCGCCCTACTCCTGCTGCGTGACCACACTCTACGCCAACTCGCCCCCTCCTACCATGACCCGTGAACGATCGACCCAAACGTTTCGTCGTGGGCATCACCGGCGCCAGCGGTGCCGCCTACGCCCTAAGAACCCTCTCCCTTATCCTCCAAACCGGGGCCGAGGTCCACCTCGTCGTTTCCGAATACGGCCAGCGGCTCCTCCACGAAGAAGCCGGGATCAAAAAAATCGACCCCCAATCCCTCGTCCCAGAACTCATCAAAGCCGACGGCTCGTACGCCTACAAACTCATCTGCCACCCAAACAAAGATGTCGGCGCACTCATCGCATCGGGCAGCTTCCTCCACGACGGCATGGTCATCATCCCATGCAGCTCAACAAGCATGGGCGCCATCGCCAACGGCTCAGGCAGCAACCTGCTCACACGGGCCGCGATGGTCACGCTCAAAGAACGCCGAAAGCTCATCGTCTGCCACCGAGAATCGCCGCTGAACCTGATTGATATCGAAAACATGCGAACGCTCACACTCGCCGGCGCCATCATCTGCCCAACCAACCCAGGCTTCTACCTCAAGCCCCTCGCCATCGGCGACATCATCGACTTCACCGTCGGCAAAATCCTCGACCTCTTGGGCATCGAACACACATTGGCGACGAGGTGGGAGGGCTCACCCTGACGGCACCGTTGTGTCGTCATCTCGCCCTTCGATAATCGCAAGAACCTCCGGTGCGTACCACACCTGCCCATAGCTGACATCCGAAGCCTGTTCGAGAATGCCCATGTCTACAAGCGCCCCGATATCTTTGCGGGCCGTCGGATCGGCAACTTCAAGCACACGCGTCACGCTCCGCGCAGAAACCACGGGCCATTCCAAGAGGTGGTCGATCAGCCGGAACAGCCTGCTCGAAGCCCTGTTCTTGCTCACCATCGCCATCTGCCTCTCACGCAGCCTTACAATGCTCTCTGCGAGCACGACCGTTCTTCCGGATTGCTCGATCACGGCATCGAGAAAAAACTCGATCCACCCCGACCATTCGCCGCGCGTGCTCACCGCGAGCAGGCGGTCAACATACTCCTTCTTTCGTTTTTCAA
>NVSP01000190.1 GCA_002732755.1 Phycisphaera sp. | reverse complement strand
TCGACAACGGCATCGTCGCCGTAGGGGCACGCTTCGACGACGACAACGGCGCCTCCTCTGGTTCGGCGTATCTCTTCGATGCGTCCACATGGACACAGCTCTTCAAGCTCCTCCCGGGCGACCCGGCGGCGGGTGACCAGTTCGGCTGGTCCATCGCGATCGACAACGGCGTCGTCGCCGTTGGGATGCTCCTCGACGACGACAACGGCACCAACTCCGGTTCGGCGTATGTGTTCGCTGTCCCGCAAACGGAATGCGTCGCCGATGTCAACGGCGACGGCATGCTCTCCCCCACCGATTTCACCGCATGGATCAACGCCTTTAACAACCAACTCCCAGAGTGCGACCAGAACGGCGACGGCTCGTGCACCCCCACCGACTTCACCGCCTGGATCGCAAACTTCAACGCCGGGTGCTAGCGCAGCCCGTGTCTTTGGTGGCCCGGCTCTCCGAGCCGGGTTGGGTTGAGTTGTTGAGAAAAAATTAAGAAGGCACCCAGTTCGGAGAACTGGGCCACCTAAGACCAGCCTTACCGCCCGTTGGCCCGGCGCCAGGCGTTGTCGCTGCGGTGCCGGCGGGGGTTGACATAGAAGGTGTAGTCGCTCGTGTTCGCACCTTCGGTCATCTTCTCTGCCCGGACCGAGCCGTCGAGAAACGCGAGGTGGCCGACGCGCGGGCCGTACCAGAAGCCTTGCGGGATGAGTGCGTTTTTGAGTTCTTCATCGCTGTAACGCCCCGCATCCATCTGTCCCGCGCCGCCGGCGAGCACAAACCGCCACGGGTCAGCCGAGACGTTTCTCGGGCCGAGCCTGTTGGTGTACGCGCCGCCCGGACCGCCCTGGTCGTGGAAGCCGACGGTTGAGCCGGGGATGCAGTACATCCACTCGTTGGCGAAGTAGCTTGTGCCCATCGTCAGAAAGGTCGACTCGTCGCCGGTGTATTCGCTTGAAAGCCTGCCAAGGTCATCCCAGACTGCCCGGTTGGGGAACGCGGAATAGAACAAGCCGTTGTCCGCGGGCGAGTGGTAGATCTCWGCGAGCGACTGGGCGTTGTTGTCGTGSCCGAGGTATTCGTTGAGCGGCCGCTCTGCGATCGTGTAGACATCATCGAGAACCGAATCGCCGGATTCTGAGGTCACATTGACCCCGCCAAACGCCCAGCGTGCGCGTTGCCACGCGTCTGGGCCGGAGTCTGCGGTCGGRAAGCGTTTGWAGTCRTCGCCGTACATCGTAAAGGCCATCCCGATCTGCCTCAGGTTCGAGAGGCTTTTGAGCGACTGGGCGCTCGAGCGGGCCTTGGCAGCGACGGGGGCGATGATGCCCATCAGCACCCCGATGATCGCGAYGACCACGAGGAGTTCRATGAGCGTRAAGGCGYGCTGGGCGCCCCGATGAGATGGCGGACTGGTTTCGTTCATGMCCCCGATTTCGGCGGCCTACCCCACCTTGCCCAGTCCTACCCCTACTTCGGGATCRRSTTTTCWYYWGCMCCAACYACCAGCCMTCGCACCCTGCGCAACGCRNCCSCAWNCNCCRTTYTTTNCACGCNGATTCGCTTGCACCTCAAAACCGCGATCTGCTCCGTTCGCAGGCCAACCCCGCCGTGCAGGACCGATATCTTGGGTGTACCATCGCACGAACATCCACCATCCCCGCCCCCCACGACCACCGGTCAGGAGCCACCTATGAAGATCCACGAATACCAAGCCCGCGAGCTGCTCGAAAACGCCGGCGTGCCCGTCCCTGCTGGCGCCATGCTCGAATCCATCGAAGACGCTGCGGCTGTCTATAAGGATGTCACGGGCCAGGCCGGCACCACGCTTGCCGTCATCAAGGCCCAGGTCCACGCGGGTGGCCGGGGCAAGGCGGGCTTCGTCAAGCTGATCCACTCGCCCGAAGAAGCCACCGAAGCCGCCCGGTTCATGCTCAGCAATCGCATGAAAAGCAACCAAACCGGGCCCGAAGGCCTTCAGGTCAAGAAACTCCTCGTCGCGGCGGGCGTTGAGATCGCGCACGAGTACTACCTCGCCATCACCGTTGACCGTTCAAGCCGACGCAATGTCCTGATCGCATCCCGCGAAGGCGGCGTAGAAATCGAAAAAGTCGCCGAAGAAAACCCGGATGCGATCATCAAACAAGAGATCCACCCGCTGCTCGGTTTGCAGGCACATGTCGCACGCAAGGTCGCCTTCCAGCTCGGGTTCACGGGCAAGCAGGTCGGCCAGGCTGTCAAGGTCATGATGAGCCTCGCCAAGCTCTTTGCTCAGAAAGATTGCTCGCTCGCAGAAATCAACCCGCTCATCGTCACGCCCCCCACCGATGCGCACCCCGACGGCCAGGTCTTGGCCATCGACGCCAAGTTCGACTTCGACGACAACGGCCTCTTCCGCCACAAAGACATCCAAGCGCTCTTTGACCCGTCAGAAGAAAACCCCGCCGAGATGCGCGCAAGCCGAATGGGACTCAACTACATCGCACTCGACGGCAACATCGGCTGCCTCGTCAACGGCGCGGGCCTYGCGATGGCRACRATGGACACCATCAAACTCCACGGCGGCGAACCCGCAAACTTCCTCGAYGTCGGCGGCGGCGCGACCGAAGAAGCTGTCACCGAAGCATTCTCCATCATCCTCTCGGACAACGCCGTCAAAGGCATCATGGTCAACATCTTCGGCGGCATCATGGACTGCGCCGTCATCGCACAGGGCATCGTCAACGCCGCCAAGGGCATGGGCTTTACCGTGCCATTGGTCGTGCGGCTCGAAGGCACCAAYGTCRASGCRGGCCGYAAGATYCTCGCRGATGCGGAGAAAGACCTGCCAACGCTTCAGACGGCGGSGGATCTTGGGGATGCWGCRGCGAAGGTTGTGAAGGCGGTGAACTCATAATGAGCACCATTACCACTTCTATATTGCCGCTATCAAAGCTAGATCTATCCAACCTAGCCACACCTGATTCCGTGATAGAAAGTGCCGTCCCTTGCTCAATCCGTGAGAAAGAGTTTACACAAAGCCTGATACCTACTCTGGCAAAGTCACCGAACGACATCAAAGAAATTGACTCTGCTATTCGGCGACTCCCAACTAAGCATCGTGTAATTTGCCATGATTCGACGAAAGCAACTTTTCTTGCTCCCCAAAGCGTCCATCTTATAGTCACTTCCCCACCCTACTGGACCCTCAAAGAATACAACCACACAGATGGGCAGCTTGGCGACATATCTGATTACGACGAATTCTTAGCATTGCTTGACAAGGTCTGGAAGCATTGCTATCGAGCCCTAGTGCCTGGAGGCAGAGTTGTTTGCGTTGTCGGCGATGTATGCCTTTCCAGACGCAAAAATGGCGGCAGACACACTGTCGTACCGCTGCACGCCTCTATCCAAGAGCATTGCCGTAAGATTGGGTTCGACAATGTAGCACCAATTATCTGGTACAAAATCGCAAATGCCGCATACGAATCCGACGGCGGAGGTGCAGGTTTTCTTGGTAAGCCATACGAACCCAATGCCGTGATCAAAAATGACATTGAGTTCATCTTGATGGAACGAAAACCAGGCGGTTAYCGCAAACYGTCTACTAGTCAAAAACTGCTAAGCCTCATTGCAGAAGATCGTTATTCAAAATGGTTCCGCCAAATTTGGACAGATGTCCCGGGGGCATCAACACGTGACCACCCAGCGCCCTATCCCGTTGATCTTGCCGAACGCTTGATACGGATGTTTAGCTTTGTCGGAGATGTTGTGCTTGATCCATTTGCAGGCACCGGTAGCACTTTGATTGCGGCTGCGAACTCAGGACGAAACTCTATTGGTATCGAACTCGACCCTGACTACACGCGATATGCAGCGGATCGCATTTGTACCGCATGCACCGATTTATATACTGCCCCTGAAATCATGGTGTATGAATGACAATGCCTCTAAGTTCCAAACACGACATCCAACAAGCCATTACGCAGTTCTGGGCAACAAGAAAAGGCCAAGGAAAGCGTCAAGGCGCATCGGGTAAGACCTCGAAGGATCGTGGAAACCGTGCATCTGTAACCGGGGGGAAACAACTGGATGGCTTCGTCAATCTGCTAATAAAACTACTAACGAGTGCAGGAGTTAACCCGGACTCCATTATGTTATCAACCGGACAAGTCATCTTGCCTGGTTATTTTCGGCCTACTAAACAATGGGACTTACTTGTCATCGTCAACGGAAAACTCTTGGCCGTACTAGAACTTAAATCCCAATTCGGATCCCTCGGTAACAACGCAAACAATCGAGCCGAAGAAGCCATTGGGAACGCACAGGATTTTTGGACAGCATACCGAGAAGGCGCTTTCAAAGAGTCGCCCAGACCATGGCTCGGCTATCTTTTCTTGCTAGAAGATTCCGACAAATCTTGCTCTGCAGTAAAAACTAATTCGCCACACTTTCCGATTTTCCAAGAATTCGAAGGTGCGAGTTATGTAGATCGATATWCGATCCTGTGCCGAAGGCTTATTCGAGAACGGCTCTATGATGCGGCGGCGCTCTTGGTGACCTCCCCGATACATACTACGAAGGGGGAATATAGAGAACCCGAGAAAGAAGCCACCTTTGAGTATCTTGCTCGCTCGCTGGTGGCCCATGTCATCACACACAATACCATCCAATGAACCCTCAAGCACCCCACACCCCACGCCGAGGGATTTTGATCCCTCGGTTCTTTCGCAATGCACCGGGGGCCACGCCCACTTCAAGAAGACCGAGGGATATCGATCCCTCGGCTTGGTGGGTTTGTTCTTGACAAGCCCGAAKCGCGAGCGAGGRACWTGTCGTTTTCGTTGCCCTCGCTTGCGCTTCGGGCTCGTTGATGTTCTTGCTTACGGGCAACCGGCGTTGAAGTTAATGATCCATGCGGTGAAGTCGGTCGGTGTGCAGGCGCCGTCGCCGTTTTGATCGCACGCGGGCAGGTTGTTGTTGAATGCGTTGATCCACGCGGTGAAGTCGGTCGGCGTGACGAAGCCGTCGCCGTTGACATCGGCAAGGCACGGCTCGGTGAGCATGATCGACACATCATCCATCACCACGGGCGGGCCTTTGTCATTGACGACCCACTGGTCGTACATGGTCTGTCCGGTGGTGTCGGTCGTGTTCTCGTCGCGGAGAAACTCAATGTACTCCTTGCTGGCGGTCTGGTAGTTGAGCGTCACCTGAGCGCGGACCGCGCCTGCGGGGATGGCGTAGGTTGTGTCGTCCCAGTATTGGCCGTCGGCGTAGGTGTAGGCGACCGGGGCCGCCTGCACCGCGTCGAAGTCGGTGTTGTTGAATCCCATCGGCGGGATGCGGTTGTCTTTGAGGTATTCATTGTTGAGCACGAAGTGGAAGCTTTCGCCCGCGGGCCTGCCGATGATCGGTGCGAGCGCCGCCGAGATTCCCAGCTTGGCCTCGTAGACCTTGGTGTCGTTGGTGGTCAGCTCGGCGCTGAGCGTGTCGTACGCGCCGCGCTCTGCGATGATCGCATCCGCTACGTCAAAGAAGCGGACATTGATCCACATCCGCCGACCTTCTGGGTAGCCCGTCGGGAGTTTGTGCCCGGAGTAGTTTGTGATCCGCACGACGAGGTCGGTGCCGGTTT
>NVSP01000189.1 GCA_002732755.1 Phycisphaera sp. | reverse complement strand
CCGATCGCAAGCTCGGCGGCGCGCTCGATGGTGTCGCGGTGCGCCGATCCCGCCGCGATTGCATCACGCAGTGCGCGGGCGGCGGTTTCGAGTTCTCGCTTGATCGATGATCCATCGCTCGTGATCGCGTCGTGGATTTCCGCCGTTTTTTCGTCGAGTCTCTTGCTGGCGCTGCGGGTTTCGTTTCGGATCAACTCGCGGAATGCGTCGGCTTCTTCGAGCGATTGGGCGAGGGTCTGGCCCGCGTTCTGTGCGCGTTCTTCGAGTGTGCCGACGACGGTTTCGCCGCGTTCGCGGATTTGGTCGAGGCGTTCGGAGAGGTCACGCCGCATCGAGGCCGCGTCTTTGGAGAAGCTGTCGCGCGTGGTTTCAAACTTATCCAGCGCCGCTGAGGCGAGCGAGATGAGGCGTTGCTCGAAGGCTTCGCTGCGTTCGCGGATGAGCGACTCGATGTCTCGGCTTGCTTGCTTTGCCGACTCGGTCATGCGTGCGAGTTTGCCGAGCAGCTCGCCGGTGGATTCCTGGCGTTCGTCGATGGATTCGATGAGTTGGCCCGCGCGGTCGAAGACATCGCCGTGTGAACCGACGAATCGTTCGAGGCGTTCGAGCACGACCGCAGCGGCCTCGGCTCGGCGCGCGAGCAGGTCGCTCTCGCGGCTGGTTTCTTGCAGTGATTGACGAAGGCTTGCGGCGTAGGTCTCAAAGCTCCGGCGATCGATCACGCGCGGGGTGAGAAATATCTCGTCGGCTGGCGGCGAGGGGTCAGGTCGTGAATCGTGCTGGTGTGTCAACTGCGTCACCGCTCCGAGCCTCCGCGGGTGGTTGGCCCGGACTCCGCCGGGCGTGTTGGCGTGGGGGGCGTGCCGATCGCGCACGCAAAGCCAACCAAACTCATCGTCTCTGGGGGCGCAATCGGGCCACAATTCCTGGGGCCGCGTAGACTCTTGCCATGCCACGCCTACGCCAAGACGAGATGCCCGACCGTTACGACGATAAATCACGCGGGCCAAGGCTCCAGCGCATCCTCGCCGAGGCGGGGGTGGCGGCTCGGCGGGTCTGCGAGAAGCTCATCCTTGACGGCGAGGTCGAGGTCAACGGCAGGCTCGTTGCCAAGCTCCCCGCGTTTGCCGACCCGGAGATCGACCACATCGTTGTGCAGGGCCGGCCCATCAATCGCCGCAGCCGCAAGATCTATGTGATGCTCAACAAGCCCACGAACACGATCACGACGACCGCCGATGAGCCGGGCATGGACCGCCGGACGGTCTCGGATTTGGTCGATCACCCGGCGGCGGAGCGGTTGTTCCCCGTCGGTCGGCTCGACTTTGACACGACCGGGCTGATCCTGATGACCAACGACGGCGACCTCGCCAACAAACTGACGCACCCAAAGTTTGGCGTGGTCAAGACCTACCACGCGGTGGTCAAGGGCAAGCTCTCGGATGAAGATGCGGACCGGATCGCCGAGGGGATTTATCTCGCTGAGCGCAAGGCGGGCCGAACCAGCGGCGCGAGCCGAACCGCGCGCGTCGAGGTGAAGGTCTTTCGCCGAGACCGTGACAGGACGATCCTTGAACTGCGATTGCGCGAAGGGCGCAACCGGCAGGTCCGCCGGATGCTGGCATCGGTCGGCTGCCCGGTGAAGAAGCTCGAGCGCGTGGCGATGGGCCCGGTCAAGCTCAAGGGCTTGCCGCGCGGCGGCTGGCGTGAGCTGAGCAAGGGCGAACTCGACGGTTTGCGCAAGGCGATCGCGCGCGGCAAGGGCGAGCCGGAGATTGTGCGTAAGAAGGTCAGCAAGAAAACGAAGAAGAAGGTCTCGAAGAAGACATCGTCCAAGCGCTCGTACCGCGTGGAAGAGGAACAGGTCTCGATCGTGGACAAGAAACGGCTGAAGTCAGCGGTTGCGCGCTCGGGCAAGAAGTCGATTAAGCAGACCGGCGCCAGGCGCTACGACAGCGGGACCAACCGATGAACGCTGCACCGGACAAAACGCCTAAGTTTACCGATACAATGCGTGTGATGCGCATCGGTGTCCGCGGGATGTACCGGTCTCGGCTGCCCCAGATGTCGGCGGCCTTGGCGTTTCGCACGCTGTTTGCGCTGATCCCGATGCTCGTGATTTCGGTCGCAGCGATCGGCGCGTTCGCAGAGCCGGATGATGTGCGGAACATCTTTGATAAGGTGCTCGACTCGGCGCTCATCCGCGACATCACCGGCGCTGGCACAGAAGCCCAGGTCGAAGTCGAAACGCCGATAGAGAGCGATGTAGACGCGGATGGTCAGGCAGCGCCAAGTGCTGACGAAGAGGAAGACGAGTCAGCCCGACTTGATGAGATCCTGACCGAGCTTGTCGATCGGCTGCTCAATATCCCCTTTGGTGCGCTCGGTGCGATGGGTATTCTGACGCTTATTTATGCGGCGATCTCGATGATTATCGAGATTGAACGGGCGTTCAACAACATTTACCGAGCGCAGGCCGGCAAGGGGTGGGGCAAGAGGATCGCGCAGTACTGGGCGATTATCACGCTCGTTCCTATCTTGCTGTTTGCTGCGTTTTATGTGTCCAATCGATTCCGCGGGATGGGCGAGCAAGCCTCCACAGCGGAGTTCGAGTCGTTCCTTGGGCTTGCCGGCCCAATTGTTGGCTCGATTGTCAGCGTGGCGATTACCTCGCTTCTTTTGCTACTGGCGTACACAATCATCCCCAATACCCGAGTGCGTATCCGCACGGGTGTCGTTGGTGCGCTCGTTGCAGCCACTCTTTGGGAGTTTGCCAAGTGGGGGTTCAGGTTGTATCTGGACTACTCGGCGAGCTACGCAGCGATCTATGGCTCGCTGGCGATCTTGCCGCTGTTTATGCTCTGGATTTACCTCACATGGCTCATTATTCTCTTTGGCTTGCAGGTCTCCTACGGCCTCCAGCACATCGAGCTTGCCAAACGCATCGACGAAGAAGATGCGGAAGATCGGCTGACCGACCCGGCTGCGGTCTTGGGAGTGCTCGCGGTGATAGCTGGGCGGTTTGCGCGGGGCAAGACAACCACGATGGGGCACCTGACCGATGAGCTTTCGCTCCCTGCTGATGTCGT
Organism: Phycisphaera sp.; assembly: GCA_002732755.1. Classification (GTDB taxonomy): domain Bacteria; phylum Planctomycetota; class Phycisphaerae; order Phycisphaerales; family UBA1924. The sequence goes on along the minus strand of NVSP01000189.1, from coordinate 2,537 downwards.
AGACACGATGATCGGCAAGCTTACGCGGGCGTCGATTCTCCGCGATGTCGATGGCGGCGAGGACAGCTATGTGCTGGCTCGCCCGGCAGAGGCGATCGGGCTTGATGATGCGTTTGATGCGATGAACGACATTACTGACGCCGGCCGGGGTTCCAAGTCGTCGTGGGGCGGGGCGATCGAGCGGCTCGAACAAGCCAGACAGGACATCGTCCGGGGGCAATCGGTGGCAGACCTGATCAATGTCTCCGATGAGCATCAGGAGGCCGAGTAATGAACCGAGGCAGACGGATGACAAAGACCATGCTCGTGGCGATGATCGCAGTGGGTGTGGTGGGGGCCACCGGTGGGTGCTACTCGAAGGTTGTCGGTGGCAAAGGCATCGGTGCAGATTCAAGGCACCTCCGCAAGAACCATGAGTACGGCTCGGATTGGGCGCCTCAAGATTCCGGGACGACCACGAAAGACCGCCAGCGGCGATAGTCTCCGGCGGGATCGGAACAAAGGCTCTGGGCGAACTACACTAGCGGGACGGAGGATTTTTTCCAATGGGCATCGAGACCGCACTACCGACCGACATTGTCCTGACGACCCAGATTCAGCGCGTCATCAACTGGGCACGCCGAAGCTCGGTCTGGCCGCTCCCGTTTGCGACCGCGTGCTGCGGCATCGAGCTCATGGCGACCGCGTCAAGCCGATACGACCTCGCCCGATTCGGTGCCGAGGTCATGCGGTTTAGCCCGCGTCAGAGCGATCTGCTCATCGTGGCGGGCCGGATATCGATAAAGATGCTGCCCGTCTTGCAGCGGATCTATTTGCAAATGGCTGAGCCTCGCTGGGTGATCTCGATGGGTGCGTGCGCCTCGACCGGCGGCGTGTTCGACACCTACGCCGTCGTGCAGGGCGTGGACCAGTTCCTCCCCGTCGATGTCTATGTCCCCGGTTGCCCGCCAAGGCCCGAGCAACTCATCGAAGGCGTGATGGCGATCCAGCGGATTATCGATGAAGACCGCATCCCGCCCGCCAGCCCGGGCGGCAAGCGCGCTGCGCTGGGTATCGCCATCGCCCCGAGCCATGTGCCCGCGCCTCAGCCAGTGGGTGTGGGCTTGCCGAGGGGTTAGAKCATCTTCATTTCACGCGTAGCGGATCCCCGTGCCACTGACCTGTCCGCAGGTCAGTGTTTTTTGTATAAAGAACCGCAAGAGCACTGACCCGAAGACGGGTCAGTGGCACGAAATGCAGGAGTTCCAGACGCTACAAGTGTGATGGAAATGCTCTATAACGACAACAGCCCGCAGGAATCCGCGGGCGCACAAAGAACAGAGCACCACGGTACCAGATGGCACGGGTGCTCGTCAATCTGTTTTGAATTGGTGAATACGAAGTGGAGGGGCGTGCTTACTTCATGCTAATGCGGCGGCCCATGCGGCGGCGTGCGTTGATGATTTTCCGGCCACTCTTGGTACGCATGCGTACCAAAAATCCCATTTGGCGCTTCTTCTTGATCTTGCTGACACGCCTTGGGTAATGAACTGCCATCGCTTTTGACTCCAAATAATCGCGGACCGGCTCTGTTGTCCCACCAGCCGGTCGGGCAGAGTTGTAGCGCGCTGGGCGCGTTTTTTCAAGTCGATCCGTTGATATAGACACCTAACATGCAGCGAATGGGGGGTTCCGCTCTGGCGAAGGCGGTCAAGATCCGATACAACGGTAGAGTGTAGGTGTTGGTTCCCTCGTGCGGGTGCCGACATCGACGGCGTTGTCGCCCCGCGGCTCGGATCATGCCTGCCTTTGCAGGAGCGGATTCGAGCGACCGGGCCTGGTGCTGTCAGCGGAACTTGGATGCTTTGGGGCGGTCAGGCTGCCCTTTATCCCAGCGGTGGCTCCGGGCGCACGACCCGGGCCGGCGCGAGTTTGAGCTGATCCACCATGCAAGCACACGACCCGGTCGCCGAGGCCGAGAGAATTACCGGCTACACCTTTGAGAATCCTGAGATCATGCTCCGGGCGCTGACGCACTCGTCGGTCGCGGAGGATCGGCTCTGTTCCAACGAACGGCTCGAGTTTCTTGGGGACTCGGTGCTCGGCCTTGTCGTCTGCCAGAGAATCTTTGAGGTCTACCCGGATCTGCTCGAGGGCGAGATGACCAAGATCAAATCGGTCGCGGTCAGCAGCAATATTTGTGCTGCGATCGCGCGCAAGATCGGGCTGGAAGATCTGCTCATTCTCGGCAAAGGCATCCGCGGCAGGGAGGGCGGGTTGCCCCATTCGCTGGCGGCGGCGGTCTTGGAATCGACGATCGCTGCGGTCTACATGGACGGCGGGTTCGAATCGGTTGCCAAGTGGCTCGGGCCGTTACTCGATGAGCACATCGACCGGGCGTACACCAGCGGCCACCAGCAGAACTTCAAGAGCGTCTTGCAGCAGCATGTCCAGCGGCGGTACCAAGAGAAACGCGTTCGGTGAATCATTCAATGGAAGGCTTCGAGATGAATGCTTGAATCTTGAACTGTTCACGAGCCTGGCCGAGGCGAGGATGG
>NVSP01000188.1 GCA_002732755.1 Phycisphaera sp. | reverse complement strand
ATCGAACACTCGGTCCTGGCGCACCTGCGGACCGATGTTCCGATTTGTTCACTTCTCTCAGGCGGCCTCGACAGCGCGATCATCGCGGGCACCGCAGCGGGCGCCCTACCCGGACTGCGGACATACTGCGCTGGCGCAGAAGCCCAAGGCGGCGACCCGGAATACGCCAGAGAAGTCGCCAAAGAACTCGGCACGCTCCATTCAGAAATCATCGTTGATCGCCCAACATTCCTCTCGATGTGGCGAGAAATGGTCGGTAGGCAGGGGCTGCCGATGTGTACGCCCAACGAGGTCGCCATCCGCCTCATCGCCAGAAAGCTCCGAAGCGACGGCTGCATCGTCGCGCTCACAGGCGAAGGCGCCGACGAGCTGTTCGCGGGCTACGAACTCCCGCTGAGAATGGCGACCGAGCACATCGCCTCGGGCAACCCAAACCCAGGCCGATTCCAACTCCTCTCAAACGCGTGGATGACACCGGAAATGAAGTCTTCGATCCTGATCCCCAGCCTCTGGCGTTTGCTCGCAGATGATGAAGAACTCGTGGGCACCTTCGAGCGCATGTTCGAATCAGCCGCCGGCGATGCACAAAACGATCTCGATGCGCACCTGCGGTTCCAGCGCAAGGTCAACCTGACCGGCCTGCTCCGCCGACTCGACTCGGCGACCATGATGGAATCCGTCGAAAGCCGAACGCCCTTTGCCGACCGCGAAGTGCTCGCGGTCGCGCAGTCGATCCCGACCGCTCGGCTGTATGACCCGGATACCCAGCCGCTGGCGATGCGCACCAAGCGCGCGCTCCGCGAAGCGTTTACCCAGCGCGTCAGCGAGCGTGTGATGCACCGAGAAAAGGAGAGTTTCCCGCTCCCGTTCCAGTCATGGGTGGGTGAAGCCGCCGTCGTGCTGCGAGAGTCGAGCTTCGCCAAACAGATCTTCACACCTGCCGTGATCCACGCCGTGGCGAACGATCCAACCCAGCTCTGGAACCTCGCCTGGCCCATGCTCAACCTAGCGATCTGGGGCGACAGATGGTGGGGCAGCTCCTACGCCACGATCGACCAGTTCATGGATGTCAAACCCAAAGCCGGCGGGCTTGTTCTGGGATAAGGCTCCCGTGCCACTGACTTGCCTTCAAGTCAGTGCTCTTGAAAGCCGCTGGTATGCACTGACTTGAAGACAAGTCAGTGGCACGAAGAAATGGATCCCGCTCAGCTTACCGCCCGATCGGTCCTCGGCACAGAACTGAGCAATCGCTTTGTATATTCATGCTGTGGATCGTACAAGATCTGATCCCGCTCGCCCTCTTCGACCATCTTGCCCTTGTACATCACCGCGATGCGTTTGCACATATGGCGCACCACCGCCATGTCGTGGCTGATGAACAGATAGCTCAGCTCAAACTCTTCCTGCAGGTCGCGCAGCAGGTTGATGATCTGGCTCTGGATCGAAACATCGAGCGCCGATGTCGGCTCATCGCACACAATAAACTTGGGCTTGACCGCCAGCGCCCGGGCGATGCCGATGCGTTGTTTCTGGCCACCGGAGAACTCGTGCGGGTATCGGTCCGCCGCGGTCCTTGGCATGCCGCAGCGTTCGAGGAGTTCGCCGACCAGCTCGTCGATGTCTTTGCCCTTGGCCAGCCCATGAACCTGCAAAGGCTCGGCGACAATATCACGCACCCGCATCCGCGGATTCAGCGACCCCGCGGGGTCCTGGAAAATAATCTGCATGTCCTGGCGCAGCCGACGCATCTCGCCCGCGCCGGCGGCGAGCACATCTGTGCTGTTGTACATCACCGAGCCCGAGGTCGCCGGGATCAGGCGGAGCATGGCCCTTCCGATCGTGGTCTTGCCCGAGCCGGATTCGCCGACGACGCCCAGCGTCTGCCCGGTCCCGATATCAAAGCTGACCCCGTCGACAGCTTTGACGGTCCTGGCTGGCCCACCCATAAGCCCGCCACCCGAATGGAAATGCACATGAAGATCCCGGACGCTCAAGAGCGGGCCGACGGCCGACGATGAGGGTTCGACAGGCGTTGGCGTTTGCTGCGTGGTTGTCATGGGAACATGCTACCACAGCCAGAGGCCGGGGATATCTTGACGCGCCAAGCCGACAGGCTACAGTTGGCGACTACCGGGCAGGTAGCTCAGTTGGTAGAGCACGGCATTGAAAATGCCGGTGTCGGCGGTTCAAGTCCGCCTCTGCCCATTGGAAGCGATTCCACACCATCACAAGAAGCACCAACCCCCGCTAATTCCGCAGAAAAACGGGGGTTTTTCGTGTGCGCTTGTTTTTTTGCGTGGTGTCGCTTGGTCGCCCATGTGTTGCCGGATGTGCTGCGGGATGTGATGCCGATCCGTGCGCAGACGGTGTGTAGCGGGGAGTCGTGGGGCGAGCTCGATGGCCTCAAAGATTGCGGCTTGTCTTTGGGATGTAGTTGAGGAAGACGCCGGTTGTCTGCCAGAGGTCTTCGAGTCGATCGATGCGATGTCGGGCTGTGTCGCCGAGCAGGCTGACCACTTCGACCACGATGAGTTCAGCAGCCGTGACCGCTGGAACAGAGCTGTCGAAAGGACCGATCGCCGGGATTTTAAGCTCGCACCAGGCTTGTGCGAGTGTTGCCARTGGTGAGAGCGGACTGTCAGTGATCGCGACGATGGCCACACCCAGCCCGTTGATGGCGCGAGCCGCGGTCACAGAATGTCTGCGGTACCGTGCGAAATCGAAGACGACCGCGGCATCGCCCGGTGCTGCGCTGCACAGAACCCGGCCTGCCGAGTGTTCCTCGACCAGGTGTACATCGGGGCGAGCCATCGCAAGGCCGCTGTGCAAGACATGGGCGCCCGCCATCGACGTTTCGCCCGATAAGATCCACACRTTGCGTGCCTCGGCGATCGGCTTGGCCAGGTCGGTAAGGCGWTGTCCRTCGAKTGCRGYAMAKGTCTGCYGGACCGCATTCTCGATCGAGTGCCGAGTTGCGGCGACCGATCCTTGCGGATGACGGATCCGGTGGCTCGGGCTTGAGATACGCTGGGCAACGCCCTCCCGGGTCCAATTCTGGAGTTCGCTGTAGCCCTCAAAGCCAAGTTTGGTCGCAAAACGCACGATAGAAGGGCGGCTGGTTCGAGCCTTGGTCGCAAGGTCCGATACAGTGGCGAACGCGAGCAGGGTTGGATCGTCGAGAACAAACCGGGCTATGCGGCGTTCTGTCGGTGTAAGCCGATCACTGGCAGATGCTATCAGGTCTTGAATCGACAACACTGGCCCCTCGTTGGTCATTGTGTTACAATGGTTCAAGTATAGTGTACATCTGGTTACAGGTCTGGCACAGGGCATTTCGATCAAAATGGAGTTTGACTCATGGCACAGGCATACACCGCAACCCAGCGAGAGCAGGATTTTCTCGATCGGGTCGAGGACGCGAAGTACAAGCGCGAGATCATCAACGGGCTTGCGCCGTTCATCGGCGACAAGGTGCCCGAGGACATGCGTGGGTTGTATAGCCCAGAGGAACTTGTGCAGTTGGGAGGGCTCAAGGGCACCGAGCGTGATGTCGAGAAACGGATGCCTGTGAAAATAACCAGGCATTWCTTCGAGCTTGCCAAGAAAAGCCCCGCGATCCAGCGGCTGGTCAAGGCAAGCCCGGATGAGACAGACGACCTTGCCGGCTCGGAAGATCCCGGTAACCAGATGGACTACAGCCCCGTCGAAGGGTTGCTGCACAAATATGAGATGGGGCTAATGTATGTGGTGTCCACATGCTCGGCACACTGCCGGTTCTGCTATCGCGAGGAACTGATCGCTCGCAAAGAAATCGTTCGGCAGGACGGCACGGTTGCGAAGAAGGGGATGGCCAAGATCCCCGAGATCACCGAGTACATCCGCTCGTTCWATGCGTTGGTCGCTGCCAATGGCGGCCGGCACCCTGAGTCAGGGCGAGAGAAACTGCGCGAGATCCTGCTCTCGGGCGGCGACCCGATGGTGCTGAACAACTCCAAGATCGCTGCGTGGCTCGCGGCCTTGGCCGAGTCAGGCATCGAGTCCATACGCATCGGCACCAAAGAAATGGCGTTCTTCCCGCAGCGGTTCGACGGCACATTTTTCGCGATGCTAGACGCTTTCCACGACACATATCCCCAGGTCGGGCTGCACATGATGGTGCACTTTGAGCACCCCGACGAGTTCCTCATCAAGGGCGACGATGGTGAGTATGTCCGTGACGAGGTGGGCATCCCGCGGTGGGTGCCCGAGGCTGAGGTTGCGATGCGGGGCTGTCTTGCGCGGGGCTGGATTACCGTCGAGAACCAGACGCCGATTATCCGTGATATCAACGATGATCCGGATGCCCTGCGCATCATGCAGCGTGAGATGAAGCGGGTCGGTGCCGACAACCACTACTTCTTCTGCGGGCGTGACATCGTCGCGTACAAGGCATTCAATGTCCCGATCGAGASCGCGTGGAGCATCCTCAATGAGTCGCAAAAGGGCTTGTCGGGCGTCGAGACTCACGCCCGCCTGTCGATCACACACTACAAAGGCAAGACCGAAGTGTGCGCTGTAACGAACGAGCCGATCCCCGGGTTGGCYGGCAGCGAGAACGGCGTGGTGATCTTCAAGATCCTCCGCAACGCGGGCAGYGCACCRGACCGGAGYAAGGTYTGCATCGTCGGRCGCAACCCGGATGCGGTCTGGTTCGATGACTACGAAGACCGGGTCTTGTTCGATGAGGCCGGGCTGTTCGACTATTCGCGCGTGACCGATCCGAATCTCGCCGAGGCCTGAGTGTACCGATGATCAACAAACAAACTTCGAGTTCAGCCGAGGCCGTCGCCAACATCTTCGACGGCGCGACCGTCATGGTCAGCGGCTTCGGCGAAGCGGGCAGCCCGATCGAGTTGATCCATGCGCTCATCGACCAAGGCTCGACGAACCTCACAGTTGTGAGCAACAACACCGGCAGCGGTGAGGTCGGGCTTGCTGCGCTGCTCAAAGCCGGGCGGGTGTCCAAGATAATCTGCTCGTTCCCGCGAACGGCGAACTCGACGGTCTTTCCCGACCTCTACCGCAGCGGCAAGACTACGCTCGAGCTTGTGCCGCAGGGAACGCTTGCCGAGCGCATCCGCGCTGGCGGCGCAGGAATCCCCGCGTTCTATACCCCGGCTGCCGTGGGCACACCGCTTGCAGATGGAAAAGAAGTACGGCGGTTCGACGGGCGAGACTATGTGCTCGAGCTTGGGCTTCGAGCCGATTTCGCGCTCATCAAGGGACAGGTCGCCGACACCCACGGCAATGTGATCTACAACAAAACCGCCCGTAACTTCGGCCCACCGATGGCGATGGCGGCGAAGGAATCGATTGTCCAAGTGAGCAGTGTTGTCGAGCCAGGCATGATTGATCCTGAAGTCGTTGTCACGCCGGGGATCTTTGTGGATCGCGTCGTCGAGGTCGCCAATCCTGTGTACGAATCGGATCTGGTCACCGCTGGAGTGTCGTACCCATGATCGAGCAGAAGAAAGCCAAAGGCTGGACGCGCGAGGAGATGGCCAAACGCTTGGCGCAGGACATCCCCAACGGTTCGTATGTGAACCTKGGCATMGGCATCCCSRMRYTGGTCKCCARSTTCRTSCCCGAKGGGMKCNASGTKWMKCTRCMANWCSGARAACGGCATGCT
>NVSP01000187.1 GCA_002732755.1 Phycisphaera sp. | reverse complement strand
CGCAAATACACCCTGGTCGCTTGCGCTCCCGGCTCGGACAGAGCAACCTACATAGCAAGTCGCTAGTATCTCCCCCTGTCCCTGTCCCAAACCCCTCCGGGTGGAGCTATGCCCATGGCCTGGCAGCAGAAACTCAGCGAACATGTCCTCTGCAAGCGGATCCCCACGCCCCCCTTTGGCAACTTTGCGGACCGCCACATCGTCGGCTATGACGAATATGTTAAAACGGGTGGCTATCAGGGTTTACGCAAGGCCATAACCATGAAGCCCGAGGAAGTCACAGCCGAGGTCAAGACCTCGATGCTCCGCGGTCGCGGCGGCGCTGGTTTCCCGACGGGGCTCAAGTGGACCTTCCTGCCGCCCATCCCCGATGGCAAGTCGCCGGGCGATGAGGGGGCCGAGCGGTACCTAGCGATCAACGCCGACGAGTCCGAGCCGGGCACCTTCAAGGATCGGCTCTTGATGGACTTCGACCCGCACGCGGTGCTCGAGGGCATCGCCATCTGCTGCTACGCCTGTGGCTTGAGCCGCGCGTACATCTTTATCCGCGGYGAATACCACCACCAAGCCAAGGTCCTCGAGAACGCCATCAAAGAGGCCTACGACCACGGCATCTTCGGGGGCAAAGGCCTCATCAACTCGGCTGAGAATACCGGCGGAATCAGATTTAAACTTGATTGCTATGTTCACCGCGGCGCTGGCGCGTACATCTGCGGCGAAGAGACCGCGCTGCTCGAAGCAATCGAAGGCAAACGAGGCTGGCCCAGAATTAAGCCGCCCTTCCCCGCGATCAAAGGGCTTTTTGGCAAGCCGACAATCGTCAACAATGTCGAGACGCTGGCGCACCTGCCGACGATCATCGAGCACGGCTCGCAATGGTTTATGAATCAAGGTGTCGCAAGCACCATCGGCGGCCCGCCGAGCTTTGGGACCAAACTCATGGGTATGTCGGGCCATGTCGAACGACCCGGCTGCTACGAGTTCGAGTTGGGCATCCCGCTCCGCACATTCGTCGAGGACTACTGCGGCGGGATGCGCCACGGCAAAAAATTCAAGGCCGCCATCCCCGGCGGGATCTCGGTGGGCGTCCTCGGGCCGGATCAATACGAGGCCGAGCTTGACTTTGACATCGGTAGAAAACACAATGTTCTTGGCCTTGGGACCGCGTGCCCGACGGTCTTTGATGAAGACACGGACATGGTCGCGGTGGCGCGCAACATCGCACGGTTCTTCAAGCACGAGAGTTGCGGCCAGTGTACGCCTTGCCGCGAAGGCTCGGGGTGGCTGTACCAACTGATGTGCCGGATCGAAGAGGGTGATGCCCAGACCAAGGATCTGGACCTGGCGCTGGAGATCGGCACAAGCATGGGCACGATGCCGGGCACGACGATCTGCGGCTTGGCCGATGGGAACAACTGGGCGCTGCGCACGATCATGAACAAGTTCCGCAGCGAGTTCGAGGCAAGAGTCCGCCCCTCGCATGTGCCAGTGACCGTCTCGATCGGGGCATCAGCCAACTGCTAAGTGCAACGCATGGCCGATCGGGCCGATACCAATTCAACAAGAGGAGATATCTATGAAACTCATCCGTCGCGTTGCCTGTTCGTTGATCTGTGCCGCCAGCCTCTCGGCGCTGGCCCAGCCGCTCGCTGACGGCATGATGAACGACTCCAAAATACTCCCCGGCATCGACTCTCTCAATGAACGCGCACAAGCCCTGATCCCCTCGGCGCGCACCGCGACCGGCAAGGCGTTTCTCGCAGCGGCAGAGCACCTCCCAAACAGGCTCCGCCGATACATGTGGGTCGATAGAGACTTCACGGTCGCCTACACCGAAGCGAGCTACGCCGACCTCGACGACAAGCAAAAACGCCCCCTGAGTTTCCGTCCCGTCACCGAGCTTTCGTACTACATCGGCCTGAGCGAACGCCCCTTCCTAGATGTCTTGCCGCTGGACCTTATCACCTCTGGCACAGAGTTCGCCGAGCCGGATAACCTCGCCGGCGCAAAGGTTCTGCTCTACAACCCGCGCGTCATCACGCAGGGGTGGCTCCTTGCCAGCCTCGGCGCCGAGGTCACCGTTCTCCACACACAGATTCGGATGCGCGAGCTGTACTCGCAGGCCAAAGACACCGGCGCCGTCGAGGGCACAAACGGCGCACCCGATGGCTCGCTCACACTCATATACGCCGACTGGCCAAACGAACAAGCCGGGGGGCTTGGCGATGACTTTGATCTCATCATCGTTTCCGACTGGCTCTCGCGGGGCCTGAGCCAACGAGCCGAGATGCCCCCGAGATGGATCTCCTCGGGCAAGCCGATGCGCGCCACCGAATCCACCCCCGACGAAATCCTCGCGGGCTTTACCGAAGTGCTCGCCCCGGACGGCCGACTTATCCTCTACGCCTACGGCCCGATGCAGCCTCGCAGGGCTGGGCATCTTCTACCATATTCTGATGTCCGCGTGCCGTTCTCTGAGCAGGCCCTTGCCGAGTGCGGCCTGACGATCATCGCCCGCGACATGGACGATTCCAAGGCCATGCTCGGGGCCTCGATCGCCACCGGCTACACAGAGCCAGAACTCAACAACGAGGGAGTCCCGACCATGACCACGGCGTACACGATCATGGTCAAGCCCCAAGCCGGCGCCAAGGCCGACTAAACAGGCCGATTCTCGGACACACGCCGACTCAGACCAACGAGGTCCATCGCTTGGTGTCAATATTCCAAAGATTGCACCCAAAGACGCCGACATCGCGTACAGTGCCACTGCTGGCCCCGCGTATGGGCTGGCCAATCGCCAGAGCGGCGCGGGCCTTCCCGACGCCGACCGGATCCGTCAGAAGATGGACGAGAAACCAGAGCCTCCCGCCGAACCCGACAGTCCGGGTCAACGCGCACCTCCAGCACCCGCGCAGGCTGTCGCATACGCCGACATACTCGATCCAAATTCGCTGCTCACCAAGAACCAGCGCCAACAGCTCACCGCGCTGACGCAGCGGTGCATGGCGATGCTGACCCAAGACCAAATCACCGGCGAGTTGSGCATCGAAATCGTCAACGACCAGCGCATGACCCACATGCACGAAACACACAAGGGCATCAGCGGAACAACCGATGTACTGACCTTTGATCTTGCGCCGGGCAATGCCACGCTGCTCGATGTCGATGTCCTAGTCTGCGCCGACGAGGCAACCCGTCAGGCCAAGAGCCGGGGCCACGACACGATAAACGAACTGATGCTCTACATCGTTCACGCGGCCTTGCACTGCACCGGCTACGACGACACGCACGACGGTGAACTGGGCTCGGCCGCGATGCACGCGCGCGAAGATGAAATCCTGAAAGCTCTTGGTCTTGGCGCTGTCTTTTATTCCGCAGGCACAGAGGGCAGATCATGAGCGCTGGTTGGGCATTTGCGATCACGGCCGTTGCGCTCATCGTCGGCACGGTTTGCTCGACGCTCCATCAATCGCTGCGCAGCCTCTCCCGCTCCAAGTTCGACAACATGGCCCAAGGCAACAAAGCAGGTCTGCGCGCACGCGCCTGCAAAATCCTAGAAGACCGAACCGGACACGCCGCCGCCATCGCTTTGCCCAGGGTCTTTGCCAACATCGTCGTGGCGCTTGGCACACTCACATGGATCAACCAGATCCGGGACCACCCGGCCTCGAGCGGGTTTACGATGGGCGATGTCGTCTACGCTGCGCTCATCGCAACGCCCCTGCTCTGGCTCATCGGCTATGTCTTACCCCTCTCGGTTGCGACGCACGCGGGCGAACGGATGGTCATCGTTTTCTCCTCGATTGTCCGCGGGATGTACATCATCACAACCCCGGTGCGGACACTGCTCCTGATCCTCGATGAGGCGATCCGCAGGCTCGCCGGTGCCAGCAAGGCCAACGGCCAAGAAGCGATCGGTGCCGAGCTTGTGAACATGGCAGAGATCGGCGAAGCCGAGGGACAACTCGACGAAGCCGAGCGCGACATGATCGAAGGTGTCGTCAGCTTCCGCACGATTTCGGTCGAACGCATCATGACGCCGCGAACCGAGATCGAAGCCATCGAACTCACCGATGACCTCGACCAAGTCCGCCGGCTCGTGCAAGAGTGTGGCCACAGCCGAATCCCCGTCTACCGCGAAAGCATGGACGACATCGTGGGCATCCTCTACGCCAAAGACCTCCTCCACTGGCTCGGCGCCGCCCCGGACACCACATTCCGACTCGAATCCGTCGTCCGCAAGGCACTCTTCGTGCCCGAGCAGAAAGCCGTCCGCGAGTTGCTCTCAGAATTGGTCGCAAACAAGGTTCACCTGGCGATGGTCGCCGACGAGTACGGCGGCACAAGCGGGCTTGTCACCATCGAAGACATCATCGAAGAAGTCTTCGGCGAGATCCGCGATGAATACGACGATGAAGAAGAAGACGAACCCTCGATCATAATCGACGCGGCCGGCCGAACCGCAGAAGCCGACGCGGCGCTGCGCGTTGACGATGCAAACGACGAACTCGAAACCCTCGGCGTGACAATCCCAGAATGCGACGAGTACGACACGCTCGGCGGCTTCGTCGTCACCACGCTCGGTCACATCCCCGAAGCCGGCGAAACGATCCCGCTCGAAAACGCGGTGATGAAAGTCACCGAATCTGGCCCCACGCGAGTGCTCCGAATCAAGATCGAAGCCAAAGACGAAGCGCCTGTCGCCAAACCAATCATGGGACAGATTGAACAACCCGCCAGCAAAGCACCCCCCCCCGACGACTAGCGCCACGCTACGATTGCACCATGCCGATGCTACTCAACAACACGCTGACCCGTAAAAAACAGCCTCTGGTGCCCGCTGACCCCTCGCTGATTACCTTCTATTCCTGCGGCCCAACCGTCTACGACGACGCACACATCGGAAACTTCCGCTCGTTTCTCGCCGCCGACCTGCTCCGCCGCTGGCTCGAAAGCCCGCTGTGCGAAGTGATGACCGACGCGGGCACGGTTCACAAAGGGCCTCGCAAAGTTCGGCACATCATGAACATCACCGATGTCGGGCACATGACCGAGGATGACCTCGCCGACGGCGGGGGCGAGGACAAAATGCAGGCCGCTGCCAAGCGTTTGGCGGCGCAGCAACTCGAATCCAAAAAATCCGGCACCGCGCACGCCGCAGCGGCTGTCGATCCGAACAACCCACGCAAGATCGCCGATTTTTATGCCGAGCGCTTTCTCGACGATGCGCGAAAGCTTGGGCTCAAGGTCGCCATCGAAGCCGACGCGTCGCCCGCCAAACGCAAAGAACTCATGCCAAAGGCGACCGAATCCATCGACGGCATGCGCGCGATGATCGAGGACCTCGCAGCCAAAGGCTTCGCCTACCGCGCGGGCGATGCGGTCTACTTCGATGTGCAGAAATACGACCGCTACGGCGAACTCTCGGGCAATACGCTCGACAAACTCCGCGGCGGCGCGGGCGGGCGAGTCGATGAGTCGCACACCGCCGAGAAAAAATCACCCGCGGATTTCCTGCTCTGGAAAGCCGACAGTTCGCACATCGTCCGCTGGCCCGGCCCGATGATCGATGGCCAGCAGGTCGGTGAGGGCTACCCCGGCTGGCACATCGAGTGCTCCGTCATGGCCCGCGCGGCGCTCGGCGACGAGATCGACCTGCACTCGGGAGGCGAGGACAACATCTTCCCTCACCACGAATGCG
>NVSP01000186.1 GCA_002732755.1 Phycisphaera sp. | reverse complement strand
CTGTGGTTATACCTTTAAATAAACCTTGCGATCGAGTGCCAATCCATAATGTATCTGTTTTATCGAAGTGCAAGGAGCGAATGTCAACTTCTCCTTCTTGATGTTCATCTTCATCTGCCGCCGCTGCCTCGAACGCTTCCCACATCTCTGCCAATGGGATGATCCAGATGTGATGGTACGGATCGCTCGCGATCGCCCACTGTGCGTCTTTGCTAAAACTCACACGCATGCCGACGTTGGGCGTGTCAGATGGCAGCTCGATCACGGCGAGCCGCGTGACACTCATGTCCGAGATATCACGGACCACGAGACGCAGCGGGCCTTTGTACGACGTGAGCTCGCCGAACATGTCGTAGGACCGGCGGTTCACACCACCGACCAGCACATACCACATCGCCTCGCGCATCGGGACGACCATTCCATACTCGGGCAGTCCCTTGCCCCCTCGCTCCAATCGGGGCCACCAGCCCGGCTTCGTCTTGTAACCAATCCGATCCTGTAGCCGCATCCTCGTCCTGACGTTCCGATCCGACAATTCCATGATCTCTAGAACAGGTGCATCCGAATCCCAATGGTCAGCGCCGACGGACCTGGCCGTGGCGTCATTTAGGGAAACCTGCCAGACGAACTCTGGCTTGAACAGATCCCGCCACACCTCGGTCGCGTCGACACCATCTCGCCTCTCGAGGAACCTCGCGATGGCTAACTCTTCCGGGGCGTGGGTCGGGTCGTATATGGCAAGCGCAATTTCGTCGCCCGGCACCCCCTGCACAACCCATTGGCTCGCGGCGCTCGAATCGCTGAGCCCGGGCGGCCGGACGAACGGTACCTCGGCCCGGTACAGAACCAGTGAATCGTCAACCCGATAGTCTGCGGAGTTTGGCTGAGCGATCGCGTATACAAGTACGCCAGCGGCCGCGATAGCAAGTGTCAGCATGAGTGTTCTCTTTTTTATCATCATGGTGTTGTCATGGCTGGAGGTACCCGTCCTTCCGGTCTGCGGTCGAACCGCTGTCAGATCCGAGCCCTCCCGGTTGTCAAAATGGCATCCGTACACGCTTGATCTGGGCCTAGAGACTGTGCCACTGACCTGCTCTTGTAGGTCAGTGCTCTTTGTACTTTGCAGGAAGCACTGACCCGAAGACGGGTCAGTGGCACGGGGCACAACAGAACATTCATGTTCTGAAATAAGTAAAGGGTTGCTCCAGATTACACCCTAAAAAGCAACAACCCCGACAGGTGAGCGGGGTTGCTGTGAAACTGTTGTTTCAGATAGCCGGGGTGATTAGCCGTTGCCGGCGAGTGCCTTGGCGATGAAGCCTTCCTTATCGGAGTCTGCCATTTCGTTCCAGCCGTCTTTGCAGCCGGGGCAGCAGAAGCCGATTTTGTGGCCGCTGAACTCGACAGCATCGAGACTGGTATCAATGGCGTTGCCAGCGATCGGGCAGTTGGCGTTGACGAMGCCGSCGNNGCNTTGGGCATCGCCGCCGCCACCGATATCACACGAGCCACAGTCGCTCTTGCAACCGGCAAGAGCGAGAACAGCAACAACAGGAAGAATAGCAGCAAAGCGTGTACGCATGACAAGACTCCTTAAAAATGAACCTCTGCGGCGTCCTGAATAAGCACGCCGACACCCCCAGTCTACACACTCTCTACCCGGTTTGGGGCTTTGGGAGCCGACGAGTGAATATCCCCGTTGGAAAGAAGGCCTCGCTCAACCGTGGCTGAACCTCTWTTTGTGTCCCCCGGCTTGGCCTCGATACTGGACCTGTACATTCGTACAGGGWTTCCCCCGACACCCAGCTTCGAGATTTGGACGATGCCCCCCACATCGACCAATCTCCGCCAGCACCGCGATATGGATCGAGATGCCGAGCCGTGTTGGGGGTGCTGGTCAAGAAGACCGTTTTGATCGCGATCCCAACGACCTCTGTCACTGAGGCTCTGGGATCACCGGTGTTTCCAGCCCCAGGTCGTAGGCGTCCATGTGTACAAGCTCATCCGCCAGCATCTGGAGGTAGAGCGTTGACATGCCGCGGGTGGATTTCTTCTTGGTGTTGACGACGACCTTGGTGACAGCATCGGTCGCGCGGGTGATGGTGACGACAATCCGGTGCGTGCCGAACTCTCCGAACATGAACTTGATCTGGTTTCCGGATTTGGAAACAGGTCGGTCGGAGTAGAGTTCAAGCGCGAGCCGATCGCCGGCGCGGATCGCTGCAAAGTACACATCTTCATAGACCGCGGGCTGGTACGAGTGCGCGTTCTCGCCGGAGACATAGGTCACCCCGGTCTGGACCGCGTTGAACCCAGCGCCGATCGCTGCGGGCTCTAGCCCGGTGCAGCCGGCAAGAAACAAGAATGAAACTACAAGTGGAACGGGTGCTTTCATGCTGCGATCGTAGGGAACTCACCACGGGTCCGGCGTTTCGCCCGCRGYKYCSMSKRYKYKSKYSWSYSGKTSRMWRSYGRGMYGYWCKKSGRCGGTGCTGTCCACGCTGAGCGCCTCGATCGCGCGGCACACCCAGTCCAGATCCTCGCGCCGACACCGAAACCCGGCCTCGAATACACGCTTTGACTTGTTCATGTCGTTGGTCGCGCGGATCGTAAGCTGCTGCCACACCGTGCCGATCGGCTTTGACCGGATTTCCTCGCGGCCTGTCCACGGGACAAACCGCATGTCGTACTCACCGCCCCACGCGGCCCTGCCAAAGCCCGCCCGTGTGAACGCGATGCGCTCGACCGATCGTTTCTTGGTGGGTGAGGTAATGATGAGCGCGATGATCGAGACCACGATCACACCAAAGATCCAGGCCATCGCTGCAAAGCCGATGTAGCTGCTGAGGATAAACAGGCCCTGCGAGAACGCGAACGCCGCGATGGCGAGAACAACAAACGCCAGCCTGCGCCAAGGGTTGGTGTCTTCGACCCTTGGAACGCCGGCGATCAGGAGCGCGCCTGGCTCGCCGTCGATCCGCGCGCCACACTCGGGGCAGCGGTTCTGCACACCCGCGAGATCGTACGCACAGGCGACGCACTGCTCGGGGTGCTTTGACACCATCGGAAACGGGAGCCTTGAAACCGAAGACTTTGACTTTGCCATCGCTTAGCCGACTCGATCGGGAATAGAACCGTTCATGCCGCAGCGGCTGCTGGGCCTTGGTACTCGGCCTTTCCGAATCCAAGAATCGGATAGAAAATGAACCCGAGCAGGATCAACCCAATCGCAAATCCGGTGCCTTTACCGAAGGATTTGGAAATGTCGATACTGACCATGATTGAGATCACAATCCCGACGATCGGGATGAGCATCAGGAGCAGCCACCAGCCCGGCCGACCCGCGACCTTGCACAAGACATAGATGTTGTAGATCGGAACGATCGCCGCCCACCCCGGCTGACCCGCCTTCTTAAACATCTTCCAGAAGCCCATGACCACAACGACAAGGACCGCGATGTAGATGAGTCCGATGATAATACCGAAGATTGCGCCAGCCATTTCATGACTCCACTGGTTAGTTCAACAATGACAGAGATTCAGCCTAAGCCCAATAGTCGGCCTGACTTGGCCTAGCCGGACAGAATTCGTATCGAAACATGCCCCCTCCGCACCGGGCCTGATATAGTTGGCCGGACCAAGGAGATCCCAACATGCGCCGCACGCTTTCGATGTTGACCGCCGTTGCCTCCCTGACGACCTTTCAAGCCGCGGTGGTGGTGCCCATGACCGGGTGCGCCGCCACCAAGATCTGGGTCGGCGAGAAGCTGGGCAAAGAAAAACGCGAGCAGCTCGTCAGCACCGTCGAAAAAGCACGCGATGCGCAGGAGAACGCCAAGGAGCAGTTCTCCTCGGCCCTCGATGAGTTCCTGTCGCTGACCTCGGGCGACATGGAAACCAAGGACCTCGAATCAAAGTACAAGAAGATCGAGTCGGCATACGAACGCAGCGCCTCACGCGCAGGCAAGGTGAACAGCCGCATCGGCAGCGTCGAAGCCGTCGCCAAGTCKSYCYTKWWWGMMKRGKRRRAAGANRMKCWRSRWMTRYRCSARMGMSYCKCTYYGCGCCGCNNCAGYSARSRGCARCTSMRSGAAACCMRSRMYCRSTACGAGCAGCTSRTKRRCSSGATGMAKSARGCSGMMKSCMRKATGGASCCGGTGCTYSMSGCGTTYRARGACCAGRYGCTGTWCCTCAAGCACAACCTCAACGCCCGCGCGATCGCCTCCTTGGAGACGGATCTGAATGAGATTCGGGCTGAGGTGACTGATCTGATCAAAGAAATGGAAGCAAGCATCGCCGAAGCGAACTCGTTTATTGATTCGTTGCAGGGGTGAGAGTGCTAAATACTGTCAGCGTATTGCTGTAGTTTCCCGTGCGTTTGAAAGAGCCCTTGAGACCCCAACGAGGTCAAGAACTCGGCTGCCGAATATTTCGGCTTCGTGAGCCGATGTCTCACCAAATTCATCGCATGCACAACTCTTCCTGGTTCGATGTCTATCAGATCAGCGATAAAGTTGTCTGGATGCTCCGCTTTGATCCCAAGCGGCTGCAAAGATTCTTTCGGAAAATCTTTTATGTTTGCTGTTACAATCAGTGCTGCATGACAACGGATAGCCGTGGCAACAACGTGTCGGTCACTCGGGTCTGGCAATGCAATGCCATCTGCAAGGCCCTCATATCCCGTTACGAGACAATCCAGCACAGCCCGGTCCATACAATCTCGCGTTCTTTCGAGTTTGGCGCGATCTAAATCTGACCTGTTACTCAGCAAGTTCTCGATCCATTCATCATGGATCTGATCTGTCCATCTTGCCCGAAAGAGCCCCGTCGTAGCTAGCTGCAGTAGAACATCTCGCAACATCGCGGGGTATAACACGCAAGCATCATAAACAACTGTAAACCGACTGTGCATCTACACACTATACACCGGTTCCGCTTCTACAATCCCATCTCTTGGTCAAGCCTTGCGAGTTCATCAAGAGCGATTTGACGCTCTGCATCCTGACGGCGCATGTATTCCATCAGATCCTTTGCGAGTATTCTGCGATGGGATCCAATCTTCTTTGCTGGCAACCGATCTTCCTCGATCTCCTTCACAACAAAGGGCCTCGATACACCTAGAAGGTCTGCTGCACGCTGTGTCGTAAGCACTGCATCAATCGGAATGAGGGTCACGGCATTGCCCTGTGCCATTTCAGACAAAATTCGCACGAGCAACTGAGCAGCGACTGCAGGAATTTCTACAGTTTCAGCATCTGCACCCGCAGGTGTGATTCGCAGTGGCTTGTCATCTTCTACAAATCGAGAAAGCTTCCGCCCAGACTTCTCAGCTTGCCGAATATCCTCTTCTGTCAATGCCAATGGCATACTTTGCATACCCACCATTTGTCTCCTTTTATACATACCGAGTATATCAGCGAGATACTCCATACGCAACAAACGAAACAAACAAATTATGCGAAATCACGCTTCAATGGCCTCAACCGACCAAAAACAGATATCACACCACACGATCTTCCTTCCCAATCCCAAGGGCCGGCCTCACATCGACCTGCACRAGCTGGTCGCCCTGCATCTCTTTGGCCTTGTCCCCATCGACATAGTCGGAGTGGCAGGACAGTTTAGAAGAGCCCCCTCCGTCGGCTTCGCCGCCACCTCCCCCACCCGGGGCGGGGGAGGAGACTTTGCCCTTGACCTTACTGGCGAGTT
>NVSP01000185.1 GCA_002732755.1 Phycisphaera sp. | reverse complement strand
TCATGTCCAACACGCTCCCCGTGACAATCATGGCACTCTCGTGGCTTTGTACCGTTTCGGACAACTTCTTGGGCGTGCGTGCAATAATCTTGACGCGGTGCCCGCGATCGAGCAACTGCTCGACAAGATGTTGTCCGGTTGCACCGGTTCCGCCAACAACGAGGATGTTCAATGTTTCTGCTGCACTATGCAATCTCCGTGAGTTTTTGCTTTATTCATTGTAGTTTCTCTTGGCACAATGGGTCGCGCTGATCCAATACTTGGATTTAAGCAGCCGGTTAGGCCGATTCTCGAACAATCTGACCCGCCCGGACGAGATACGGCGGTGGGGGCAGAAGAAAAATAGCCACAAACGGTTCTATAATCCCCGGTGGCGGTTCGAAGTTCGGACAGTCACCCCGATTWGAKWKMSWSSWKGGCSWCRRMRASTKCWRMKGSYRTCYKYWYWYMYMGWKYWSTWMRATYWYMTSSYCYYRRCSMTKMYYGRKSMCARRSGSATTGNRACKSWRKCMWCSKGYGGATTCAGATGATGCATTGCCCCAAATGTGGCTCCGGAGTCCGGAGCCGCTGCGCTTTTGTGATGACATCCGGCTGTCTGATAGCGGCGGCGTGAGCGAACCGGTTGATGCTCGTCCGATATCAATAATCCAATAATTACCTAACTCTGATGTCCCCTCAAATCGGCAGGTGTCGTTGGGAGCATTGGAGAGCTCCAACGGTGGTTTGCTACCTCTCCTGCGGATGGTCCGTCTCGGATGGGCCCCGTTGGCTGTGTTTATCTGGAGAGGAAATCCAAAAATGAAGATGTCAAAGCAGATTCGTTCGCTCGTGTTGGCCGCAGGTATTGCAGCCGCCGCGTCGATGGCCCAGGGCCAGCCCGGCACTTCGTTCACCTATCAGGGGCAGCTCAAGAACAACGGCACGCTCGTGGACTCGCTCATCATGGCCGATTTTAGTCTCTTTGACGCCGGGGCGGGGGGAAGTCAAATCGGTTCGACGATCAGCCAGCCCATCACGCCCGACATGGGGATATTCAGCACGGATCTTGACTTTGGAGTGAGTGCGTACACCGCCAATCAGGCGCTGTGGCTCGAGATTTCCGTCGACGGCGAACTGCTCGGTCGGCAGAAACTCAGTGCCACGCCGTTTGCGATGAACACGCGGGGGATCAATGTGAGCAGCAGCGGCCGAGTCGGCATCGGCACC
Source organism: Phycisphaera sp. (assembly GCA_002732755.1). Classification (GTDB taxonomy): domain Bacteria; phylum Planctomycetota; class Phycisphaerae; order Phycisphaerales; family UBA1924. Next base: position 4,508 of record NVSP01000185.1, on the reverse strand, counting down.
TCCAGCCAGCAAGACATCTTTCACGTCACCGGCAACAACGCCCGAATCTTGACCGAGTCGACCTCGGGTAGTTTCTCTGGCATCCGAAGCCGGCTTGGCACCTACGAGTACTTCACAGGCACCGACAGCAATGGTGTCGCCGAGCCAATCTGGCATGTCTTCGACAACCGCACCGGCCAGCGGCGCCTTGCGCTCGAGCCCAGCGGCAACTTCGGTATCGGCGTTTCGAACCCGGTGACGAGGCTTCAGGTCGCCGGCACGGGCTCGTTCAGCGGCAATGTCGGCATCGGGACAACAACACCCAACCGACTACTCACGGTCCAAGACCTCTCAGCCAATGCCTTTATTGGCATGGTCAGCGCCACACAGACAGGGATCCTGTTCGGTACGAGTGCCGGTGCAACCAACGGCGGGGTGCTGTACAACGCTGATGTTGCGGATGGTCTGAGCTTCAGAACGGCTACGAATACACCTCGGATGGTCATCAACAACGCTGGCCGGGTCGGCATCGGAACATCTGCGCCTGCCGATGTCCTCCATATTGCAGGGAACAACGCCCGGATCTTCACCGAAGCAACGAGCGGGAATTTCTCGGGCATCCGCAGCCGGCTGGCTGGCCAAGAGTTCTTCACCGGTGTCGACAACTTTAGCGGGGGCACTCCTCTCTGGCATGTCTTTGATAACACCGCCGGACAGAGACGGATGGCGATACTCTCAAACGGCAATGTCGGCATCGGCACCAGTTTTCCGGGTGTCGCGCTCGATGTCGTGGGCAAAGTGCGAACTGATGACGAAATTCTCGTATACTCATCCAGCGGCATCAATGTCATTCTCGGCGAGAGCGCGGCAAACCGTGGTAAGGTCTCGGTGTTCGACGAGAACAGCGTTGCCCGCAGCGTTATCGCCTTCGACGCGGCAGGCCTCGGCTTTATGCAGACCGACAACTACTTCACCAACAGCGATCGACGCCTCAAGACAGAGATCCACGAGCTGAGCGACGCACTCGAAACAATCGGGGCGCTCCGCGGTGTCACCTATCAGTGGAAGGAAAAGGCCGAGGCCGGTGACCAGATCGGCTTCATCGCTCAAGAGGTCGAACTCGTGCTCCCCGAGCTCGTCTCGACCAATGAAGAGACCGGCTACAAGTCCGTCGCGTACGCCAATGTGACGGCCGTGCTCGTCGAGGCGATGCATGACCAGCAGGATCAAATCGAGCTGATGCAGGCCGAGATCGACTCGCTCAAATCCGGCGGCGTCCCGGTGGCGGGCGCTTCATACGCCATGCCGATGCTGATCGGTGGTGCCGCGTTCGGCGGGCTCGCGCTGATCCGTAGGCGCACGAAGTGATAATTCAAGAAAAAGACATATCAACTASCGCCGCATTCCTTGTACCGGCATGCGGTGGTCGCCAAAACATATTTGAGAGGAAACAGAAATGATCAAGCAGATTCGCTCGCTCGTATTGGCCGCTGGTTTGGGGATGGCTGCATCTGCCGCGCTCGCTGTTCCGCCCGGCGATTCAATTACCTATCAGGGTTCGCTCTCGCAGAACGGCTCGGTCGTTGATACACCGCGAGATTTCCGGTTCCGCCTGTACGATGCGGCCTCGGGCGGCACATTGATTGTGACCGTCCAGAAGTTCAATGTTGATGTTGTCAGTGGCGTCTTCTCAACCGATATCGACTTCGGCTCCGCCCCTTGGACAGCCAACGAGCAACTGTGGATCGAGATCGAGGCCGGCCCAGCGGACGGATCACAGTCCTACGAGATCATTGGGCGTCAGAAGCTGGCGGCCACGCCGTACTCACTGAGCACGCGTGGCATCGCAGTCGATAGCAACTTGAAGGTCGGAATCGGTACCGATGTCCCGGCTCGGTTGCTGCATGTGGACGATGGTTTCCAACTTGCACCCGGCTCAATCTCAAGCAACACAGACATCCTCGTGACATCTACCGATGCGGCTCTGTCGCTGGTGAGTGACAGTAGTGGCGGTGTCGGATCATTCATTGATTTCATGGAGCAAGACGGAGCAGGTACCCTCATTGATAACTGGGGGATTCTTCGCACCACATCAGGCTCCGGCAGCAACCTCGAATTTACATATGGGCCAAACACACCGGCATCAGGCAATCCGGCCATGATGACTATGGGACCAAACGGAAATATTGGCATCGGCACAGCACCGGCGATTGGTGCTCTCGAAATTCGCGGAGCCACCTCCAGTCCTCTCCGAGTGACGAGTCCTATAGGCGCAGGGATTCGTCTAAAAACTGATGGGACCTCTTCGAGTTGGAGTATCTATCACGAGCAGTCAAGTGACAATCTGAACTTCAGAGACTCGACGACCGGGGCAACCCGGATGGCTATCCGTGGAGACAATGGGTATGTCGGTATTGGCACATCCACCCCCAATCGCCCTCTTACAGTTGCGCGTTCTTCGGGTAGTTCATATATCGGCATAACCGCTCCTATTCAAACGGGGATCCTATTCGGTACGAGTGCCGGCGCAACCAACGGCGGGGTACTGTACAACGCAGATATTGCAAATGGACTTAGTTTCAGAACTAATGCGAATACTACTCAGATGGTCATCGGAAGCAACGGCTTTGTTGGCATCGGGACGAGCACGCCTTCGACAACGCTTGATATCAACGGAGCTGTCACCATTCGTGGTGGTGCCGACATTGTCGAGGGCTTTGAGTCGATCTGTGACACAGCGTTCGAGCCGGGCACGGTGCTCGTGATCGATCCCGACAACGCTGGCATGCTGATGTGCGCCGACAGTGCGTACGACAAGAGAGTCGCTGGCGTGGTTTCTGGTGCTGGCGGTGTGCTGCCTGGTATCAAGCTCGGGCAAGACGGCGTGATGGAYGGSGAYATCYCMGTCGCCATGACCGGRCGYGTGTATGTCAAGTGCTCRTCRGAGAACGGCGCAATCAYGCCGGGCGAYCTGCTCACGACTGCTTCACTTTCGGGCCACGCCATGAAGGCGACCGACAACGGACGCAGCAACGGCTCAGTCATTGGTAAGGCCATGGGTTCACTCGATTCCGAGACGGGCCTCGTGCTCGTTCTGGTCAACCTCCAGTAAGAAAGGAGACCGCAATGCGAATGCAACGAATTTCACAAGCAGTGCTCGTCTCCGCGGCGGCGATTCTTGTCGCCGGGACAGCAGACGGGCAGATCAAACGCGATGGTGTCTGGCAGGGATCAGATGCGCAGAAGGGAAACCCGCACAACCTCACGCAGAAAGAGCTCCACCGCGAGCCTGTCGCGTGTATTACTATCGATCCGCCCGCCGCCAACCGAGGTGTGTTCAACAATCAATCGTGGTCCAACGACACAATTCCCTATGCCTTCTCTGGCAACACCACGCAGGCCAACCGCGACGCGATGCTCGCGGCGATGGGTGAGCTGACCCGAGTGTCCCAGGTCAAGTYTATCGAGCAATCAAACGAGRCCGACTACATCTTTATCCAAAACTCAGCCACCAGCAACAGCTCGTTTGTAGGCAGGATCGGCGGCGCACAAACGATCAACATTTTCAACTGGAACTTTGAGTTCATCATGGTTCACGAGTTGATGCACGCCATCGGTGTGTTCCACGAGCAAAGCGCGTTCGACCGGGATCTCTTTGTCACTATTCAGTTTGCAAATATAATTCCATCTGCGCTTCACAATTTTAATATTGCACCAAATGCCAATACCACAGAGTTTTATGATTATTCATCGTTGATGCACTACGGGACATACGATTTTTCGATTGACCCCGGGGTGCTGCCAACGATTCTGACAGTCGATCCTAACGGGCAGTCTTCAATCGGTCAGACAGAATTTATTTCTGGTAGTGATGAAGAGGGCCTGCAAACAATGCACGGCCCGGTCATCTCGACGCAATGGGTTGATCCTACATTTGCAGGCATCTTGCCCATAGGTCTGTTTGAGAGTCCTTGGCAATTTATTCAATCTGCAGTAGCATTTTCTGCAGGCAACGGTTCTCGCATCGTCAATAGGTCAGAGGGCACCGACTTTGACAGTGCCTCGCCGGGCWCGCCGTTGGTCATCAACACGCATGTCACYATCGATGGGGCAACTCTGGTTATTCGGTAATCGAAAGGCAAAAACACAACCTCTTCGCGGGCACATCCCGCAACCAAACACCGCCGCGGCTTCATGTCGCGGCGGTGTTCTTATTGTGTGTCGGTAGGTTCGGCGGGCTCGCCCCATTGTTCGATCCTCGCCACACGAACGGCGGCAGGGTCGAGTGAAGCCGTTGATTCGCCGGCATCCAACGCTTGGCGGGCGGCGTTGAGTTTCGCGGTCCATTGCGCCACGATGTGCTCGCGCTGAATAGGGCGCTGGGATTCGAGAATGCGAATCGAGTTGCTCGTACATGTCACGAGGCGCAAGTCGTCGGGTGTCCAGACCATCGTGAAGATGTAGTTGCGGTCCGCATCGGGTTTGTGCAGCGGTAAATGAATGTCGCATAGCTTCTCGAAGAACTCGGC
>NVSP01000184.1 GCA_002732755.1 Phycisphaera sp. | reverse complement strand
ACAAGTCATTTAGTTTAGATTTGATAGCAGCATCGTCTTTGGTAGCTACTTCAATAGATTGGTTCTGCATTGCTTTACCAAAGTATCTATCCATGATTTGATTCATAGCCCGTAGAGATATCTCTTCGTCTTTGGATTGACATAGCAAGAAGTTTCGTAGCAAGAGAGCAAGCCAAGTATCTTTATCAGCAACCTCATCTATAAGACTAATGATACTGCGAGAACGTCTGCCCTTCATGCTGCCCCAAGTTCTACAGCCAACAAGAAACGTCTTAGTATCCTTGTTGCGATAGATTACGAAATCATCTTCATATTCTTCTATCAAGCATTCAATATCTAATGTTGGGTGTTGCCCGACATAGCTTTTTAGTAATTTTGGGTCTTTATACTTCTGGCCCTTAATACCGTACTTCAATTCGTCTATTGGTTTTTTGGGATGCGACATTTGTTGTACTCCGTAGTTCTCTTTTTGATTCGTAGATGCGAGCCGCTTTAGTATTACGGTTCTTCATATTTGATAACCATACATGCTCGGTTATGATGCGGCTCTCTTGGCTATTCTGTTGTACGAGGTCTAATACCTTCCCGTAATCAGATTTTGGCATCCAGTTACCCGTAGAACAGTTCACTAATTGGAACTCTATAGCGTTGTCTGATAGAAACTCGTATTGCAACTTAGCTATCTGTTGTCTGGATTGAGTCTGAGGTAATGCCTTGCCCCATTTAGGATGATTGAATCCATACTTGTAACTATCTTTGCGCTCTGTTACATCAAGCCCTAARCAGATAATCGGGAAGAACCCGAGAGCATGCGCTATAGCCGCTGCTTGTGCGCCGCTCAATACAGATGATGTATGCAAGAGGTTCGTAGGGTCTGAGTCTTTCCATTGCTGAGTGTCTTTGCATCGCCTCTGCCAGTAATAGAAGCCGCTCGTCTTTGGCGTTGACAGCCTAGAAGTAGCTCTGCTAAGCGCCGTTATTACAAAGGTCTTTTGGTTCTCAACGACTCTCTTGAACGGTTCATGCTGAAACAACTGTTGGTCTTGACAGATAACCATATCGCATGGGTAATGCTCAATGGCATGGTTGCAACCGATGATAAAGCAATCGGGAACGCCGAAACGCTTGATGGTCTTTCTTGCCGATGGTCCGCCGCCGATGACAACGCAAGGTCCGCTGCATGCGCCCGACAACAAGCGAAGAGGTAGGAACGATTGCGGCAATTGCGGGTAGTCAATGTAAGGATTGACAACAGACACTTAGATTGCCTTACCGTTCGGCATTTTTGCWGGCTTTTCTTTTAGTTTGCGCTTAATAAGCTCCTTCATAAGAGCAACGTATTCTTGCTGAATGCAGAGCCGTACTGCCTCTCTCTTATTTGTTAGGCTCATCAGGCTAACAGGTAATGCAATCTCAGATATCGCAAATGGCGTACCGTTTGTTATCTCGTTGAAACATGTTTCTAGTTCTTGGTCTGTTTTCAATTTTGCAATAGAACGGTATATACTAAAACGCCTATTGCAAACCGTCTCTACGCCCTCTGGAGTTGCTCCGCCAACATAATACAGCTCTACAACATCGTTGAGATAATCAGTGCTTAGCTCTTGTAATACCCGTTGTCTAGATTGCCTTAGATTCTCGTTAGCTTTCATACCTGTTACCTCGCCTTGTTTATTGTTCTGATATAATTGTGAGCGTTGGTATGTCTACTCGGTCGGCTATGGTGTCCCAATCGCCGAACGCAACGCCGTAGGTTGCCCCGCTTGAATCGCTGCCGCCGGGGGTTAGCTCGTAATCAATAAAGTAACCGTCGAATAATTCAATGAACGCCAAGACCTCTATAGCTATTTTCTGGGCCGATAGAACCCATCGACCGCCTCTGGCCTGCAACTCAATAGCTGCAAGCGTTCTGGCTTCAAGCCAGTTGACAGCTTCGGTTGCTCGTTCGCTTCTAGTCTGAGTAGGCGTGATTACGCCCCACTGGTCGATGGTTGACCTCAGTACCGCATCCTGAGGTTCGCCGCCTGTCGCCTCGTCTATATCTGCTTGGTTGCGAGCCATGAGATTACGAACCGATTTGAATCTTGACTACAACGCTTTGGTCTTGCAGTATTGCTTGCTGAGCCGCTGATACCAAGCCATTGAGCGCCAATGGGTTGATGCCGTTGTCAACGGTAATTGATACCAGCTTGCGGTCTGTCATGCTGGGTTGCGTATCTGATACGCCTTGGTCTGCTGATACATAGGTGATTGCTGCCATTGAAAGTATCTCCTGAGTTGATACTACTTTTTCGGCATATATCGACGAATGACCTCTTTTTATCACTGAGGCTGAGAAGGGAACATCATTGCAATTACAGATGCGCATAAAAAAACCGCCCCCGAAACAAACTGGGGCAGCCCTCTTCTTACCTAGATTCTTTACTTCTACTCTGTTGCCTGAGAGTTATCGTTTACGGCTTTGATAAAGACTGCTACAGCGTCTTTGTCTTCCTGGCTCAACTCAAATGGTCCGAAGATTGGCCCTGTATCGGCTGCTGAATAGAATGCTATCTGTACCGATTGAGCGCTTGACATAATAGTAATTTCGGATAAAGACAACTCGCCTACCAACTCGGTTACGGGTTCTACCTCTTGGCTATATGAACTTGCAGAATCAATTACAGTAAATCTACCATCGCCCGCTACAGGGTCAGACCAAACGATAACAGCATGGCGTATAGGATGGATGTACGAACCGTCATAACGAAACTCTATATCCATTCTGTAGGATGGTTGTAGATTGCCTCTAAGCCTTGCCCTTACTGATAGATGATGCGTAGCAGCAGTTAGGTAGTCTGCCGTATCAAACCAAACCCTCGCAGCTACAGAGCCTCGGCCAGAGAACTCGTCAATCTCAATTACTGGCGAACGGTCTATCTGCGATGGGTCAAAGTCTGCTAGCGCCTGCGCCTCAGCATCCTTTATCTCTTGTAATTTCGCAACGAACAAACCAATCTCTGGAACAGATGTATCTTCATCTRKKCYKSRTRKRWRYYSRMYMCCAATNNYSYSGCGCNRYSRYARCWWSYMCWSYAARCYSWKMMYWSWWCGSMWMWWSSWWYRKTGYSYSSYKCWRSKCTTCGCAAGTATGTTCTGTACTCTTTTGCTAAAGCCTCTCTCTGCTTACTCTCTCTGATTAGCTGCGATTGATTACGCTTTTCAATCTCGCTTATACGTTCGCTATCTTTTATCCATTGCGGGATTTCAGCTTCTAGCTCAGCTTGGTATAAAGCAGCGTCTAGTTCATACTGTCTCGCCTGTTCTGCTTGTACCTCTGGATCCATGTAGGCTTCGCTAGCGCAGCCTACCAGCAATACAGAGACAGACAAGACGAGAGTGGCTGTTTGATTACGGTTCATAATTTCCCTTCCAAGACCAGAGCCAGAGCTTACCCTATATATCAGTAGCCTACCAATCTCAATGATGGAGTTTCTGGCGCTGCCTCTTGCAACTCCCCTACCGCCTTGGGCGCTCTCTTCTTTACTGTCCTCTTACCTATTCCGATTGTCCAAGGCAATACCTCTAGAGCCTTCACGGTCTGACTCCAATCTGGTTTGAAGTAGTGCATTGAATTGGCTTCAATGATTTTGGAATAGTGCCCGAGGCTACAACAGACCTCTTGATATGAAACGCCTGAGTTAGCCATTGCTTGCCCCGCTGAATGGCGCAGAAAATGGCTAGACCTACCAGCATGTAGCTTGCACGAATGAGCGAAGGTAGATAGGTCTGACCAATGCGGCTTACATCTGCTTAGAAAGCTCATGGCTGTTTCTGTAAGAACTATGCGCCTTGGGAATCGGCTAGCGTAGTTGGTCTTTCCGATTGTCGGTACAAAGACGTTCTCAGATTCCCAACTACCTTCATCGTTTACAATCCTAAGTAATTCGGAAGGTCTCATTGCGGTTAGGTAAGATAGGTACAAATGGTTCTGTACATTCTCGGCAATGTCTTTGATGCGAGTATCGGTATCGTTACCAATGTTGCTTAGGAACGCTTTGACATACTCTGGCGGTTCGCTCTTGTCTTGGGGCTTTAGAGATATCCGTAGGTCTTTAACAGCAGAGAGAGGCATATAGGGCCTGTAGCCCATTTCTATAGAATACGAAATAACTCTCTTACCTGAACGGACATAATGGTTTATTGTCGCTGGCGATAGCCCCTCGGCTTTGAGCTTGCGCTTGAATGCCTGCATATCTTGAAGCGTTAGCTTGCGTATGTGGCAATAGCCGAACTCTCGGATGAACCGCCGAGTAAACATACGGAAAGAGCTAGCGGCATTAGCGCCGCTGTCTGTTGCAATGTTCTCTATGAGTTCTTCGCAGATTGAAACAACAACTTTGCTGCCTCGCATAGTTTGAACGGATGATAGAAGCTCTTTCATTTTTCTGACCCCTTATGAAAAGGGGCTTAGAGGATAGTTGAAAACAGTTGGAGCGATTTGGACATTTACCCAATTCAACTTCTAGCTTGCAATGCTGAGCTAGCGAGCTTGCGAGCGATTGAGGGCGTTAGGTTTTTCGATTGAAAACGCCTAACAACGCCCTACACTCTACCAATTGAGTTACCACCCCGAGATGTCGCGTAGTTTAGCCCCCTTGGCGGGGTCTGGCCGATGAAGCCGACACGCAGACCTATACTCGGCACACGAAGCCGCTTTGGCAACCTCCCGGAGGATCAGAATGTCAGGAAAATTGCTATCCGTTCTTCTTCTTTCCGGACTCGCAGCCCCGTGCGCAGCGCAGGCCTTTGGCGACGACGCCGACGCGGGCATCGAGATCGCACCGGCCAAGAGGGTCAGCTTCTTCGCCACCGGCCACGCCGACATCAGCTCCGAGGGCCGCACCTCGAGCCGACAGGGCGGCAAAGTCTCAACATACTCACTCGACGCACGCATCACGGCTGAGATCCCGATCGACGACCAGACCGACATGTCCGTCTCATTCGCCCAACACTCCACGGCGTACGACTTCTCGGGCTTTAACTCCTTCGGGTTCGGCAGAAGCGATCCGATCAACTTCGGCTCTCGATCAACTCTCAGCGCCGATGCCAGCCACTCGATCGACAGAAACTGGACGCTCTTTGGGGGCGCGAGCCTCGGCAGCAGCGGCGAGGTCGGCGCCGAGTTTGGTGACACGCTCACCTTTGGCGGGTTCTTTGGGATCATGCACCATATCCACGCAGATCTTTCCATCGGCTTTGCACTCGCCGGGTTTACCCGGCTCGAAGACGATGCCACGATTTTCCCCATCCCGACAATCCGGTGGAACATCGACGACTACTGGACCCTGACCGCCGGCGGGGACACATCCTCAAGAAACCCCGGCATCGAGCTCTCCCATGAACTCAACGACGACTGGGATGTGGGCCTCAACGCCTCGATCGACTACAAGCAGTTTCGCCTCGAAGACGACAACTCCGCGGTGCCGGGCGGCGTGATCGAGGACTACTCGATCCCACTCATGTTTGTGGCGACATGGTCACCCGAGCCGAGGTTCTCGATCTCTGGCAGAGTCGGCGCTGTGGTCTACCGCGAGTTCGAGCTGCGCAACTCCAGCGGCAACACACTCAGCGACGCCAAAATCGACCCGACCTTCGCGTTCGGAATCTCCGGCGAATACCGCTTCTAGAGCAACTCCACCACACAGATGGAGCGTTTGGAACTCCTGCATTTCGTGCCACTGACCTGTCTTCAGGTCAGTGCTCCT
>NVSP01000001.1 GCA_002732755.1 Phycisphaera sp. | reverse complement strand
GAATCGATCTTGTCTTCGTGAACGAGGACGAGGCACATGTCGAACTCGACCTTCATCTCATCGGGGTTGGTGACGAAGTTTGGGCTGAGGAAGCCGCGATCGAACTGCATGCCCTCGACAACCTTGACGGTCGATTCGAGGCTCTTGCCTTCTTCGATGGTGATGACGCCGTCTTTTCCGACCTTGTCGAAGGCCTCAGCCATGAGCTTGCCGATCTCGGTGTCGTTGTTTGAACTGATGGTGGCGACATTTCGGACATCGGCGGTGGTGCTGATCGGGGTGGCGGAGTCGTCGATCGACTTTGCGACGGCTTCAACGCCGTGCTTCATGCCTCGGATGAGCGCGTTGGCATCGACGCCTGCGGTGATGTAGCGGAGGCCCTGCTTGAAAAGCGCCTCGGCGAGGACTGTGGCGGTTGTGGTGCCATCGCCCGCATCGTCTGAGGTCTTGCTGGCGGCTTGCTTGACGAGCATGGCGCCCATGTTCTCGGCCTTGTTGGAGAGTTCGATCTCCTCGGCGACGGTGACGCCGTCCTTGGTGACACTTGGGCCGCCCCAGGATTTGTCGAGGACGACGGTGCGTCCACGAGGGCCGAGGGTGCTTTTGACAGCCTTGGCGAGTTTCTCCACGCCAGTGAGAAGTGCTTGCCGTGCATCCGTGTCGAAGGTCAGCTCTTTGGTTGCCATCTTTGTTGATCTCCAGTCAGGCCGTATTGGGCCGGTGTTTCGTGTTTGAGGCGTCGGCTGCTATACCAAGCCGTGAGAGACTGATGGCAAAGCCCGTGCCAGTGTGATGAGGGGCGATTGTGGGTTTGTCGGGGCGGGTTGGCTGACAAGGGGGAGCAAGCCCCAAGGTGTTGACTGTCAAGCTGGCAGGCCCCCACCTGCTTGGGCACAGGGGGAAAAGTGGGCTATGCTCTTGCACCATGATGACCCTCGCAGCCACGGATCTGGCCAGCTATCTTCCGCTCTTCGTTGTCATCATGATGGCGATCACATTCAGCGCCGCAAACATTGTGTTGACGCTGATGCTCGGCCCGAAGCGCGATGGCGACATCAAAAGCATCCCCTACGAAAGCGGGATGAACCCCATCGGAACCGCCCGCAAGCGGTTCAATGTGCGGTTCTACCTGATTGCGATGGTCTTTTTGGTGTTCGATGTGGAAGTGGTTTTCTTGTACCCGTGGGCTGTGACCTTCCCGAATGTGGACAGGATGGCACCGGGTGCAATCGAGTGGCTGGTCAGGATCATGTTCTTCCTGTTCACGACCGTGGTGGCGTACTTCTATGGGTACCGCAAGGGTGTCTTCAAATTCGATTGACCCACGCCTGAGCATCTCCCAGCGGCTTTTGGCTGCGGGGCTGGCTATCGGTATGGGCACGGTTCTGGGTATAGCTGCGTGGATAAGCCCCGATGACGCTGGTCACGGCACGCACGAGCAAATTGGGCTGCCAGCCTGTTCGTGGGCGATTCAGTTCGATGCCCCCTGCATGACATGCGGCATGACCACCGCCTTTGCCCATGCCGCTGAGGGTGATGTGCTAGGCTCRCTCCTGACGCAACCAATGGGTATGCTTTTGGCAGTCGGAACCGCTGTCGGATTCTGGTTCGCCCTGTATGTGGCGGTGACCGGATCAAGAGCGGGCGTGATGGCCGGGCACCTGCTTCGGCCAAAGAGCTTGTATGTCATGGCAGGGCTTGCTGGCGCTGCATGGATCTACAAGTTTGTCACATGGCAAGGGATCAACGGGTAGGTGCCGGTCAAAATCCTCGGACGGCGAAAGGAAGCCAAGTTGATTCATCACCGCAATGCTGTGCGTGTCAGTGTGTGCGCCTTGGCGATTGCTGCCTTTGCTGGTATGCAGGGATGCACAGTCGTCGGTTTTATATTCATGGCTGCCGATGAATACAAGAAATCTGGCAGCCACATCGAAAAGGCCGAGTACACGGGTCTTGTAGACAAGAATTTCGCAGTGATCGTGACCGCGGACCGAATGATCCAGGCGAGCTATCCCGAGATCGTGCCTCAGATGACAACTTCGATGAGCCAGCGTCTTGCGGAGAATGTCGATGCGCAGGGGTATGTCCCGGGGATGGCGACGCTGAGTTATCAATACAACCACCCGTCGTGGTCATCCAAGTCGTACGGCGAGGTCGCCAAAGAACTCGGCGTCGAGCGGCTGATCGTTATTGATATCCAAGAGTTTCGGCTCAATGACCCAGGGAACCGGCATATCTGGGACGGCTCAGCCGCGGCCACGATCGCGGTGATCGAAGCCGACGGCCCGTTCCCCGATGACATCAGCCACGAGCACTTTGTGCATGTGACCTTTCCAGACTCGGGGGGTTACGGCCCGGATGATCTATCACGACACCAGATGATCTCGGTCCTCAAAAGCCGCTTTATCAACAGAGCCTCGTGGCCCTTCTATGACGCTAAGATCCCAAATGATCTTGACTACTAAACATGTCCTAGCCGTATTGCTCGGGCTGGCGATGCTCATGCCCGTTGCGGGGTGCAACATCCTCGGGCCGATTTATATCTTTGCTGTCGGGCCGCCGGAATACGACCCGGAGTTCTCGCTTGCCAAAGACAAGACGACGGTTATCTTTGTTGACGATCCACGCAGCGAGATCCCGCGGCGTGCGATCCGTATCGCGATGATCCAGGCAGCCGARAAGGACATCCTSCGCAAGAGCCTTGTSAARGATCTTGTCAGCGGGCAATCGGCGTTGCGGGTCGCCCAGACAGATCAAYTTGCGGGTCAGATGAGCGTCGCAGAAATCGGAAGAGCGGTCGAGTCGGAAGTGGTCATCTGGGCGACGGTGGACTCGTTTATCCGCGCCGACATCGCAAGAAAYCAGGAACCCCGGATTGTCTTTCGTGTGCGCGTTGTGGAYGCGAGCGACAACAAAGTGTTGTGGCCCCCGGACCCCACGGGCCGACGGCTTGAGGTTACGCTGACTCCGCGCATCGGCACGGTCGCCAATGATTCAGGGGCTAGGACAACCGCTGAACTTCAGCTTGGAAAGAACGCGGGCCTTGCGATCGGGCAGTTGTTCTATGAGCATCTCGTTTCGGTACATGCCGCGGAACCCGGGGTCTGAGTGCTATGCAGATAGAGCTAATTGACCAACTCCCCGCTCCTGCCGAGGGTACCTGCCGCGACATTGATGCGCTGGCTTGCGCTGAATCATCAGATCCGGTCGTCGCGATCGCAGACATGCAGGGCGTGAAGCGTTTGCAATCGATTGGCATCGACCCCGTTGCGGTTGTGTCACCGTCTAAGAGCATGCCGTGGCGAAACAGGCACAGGCTTGAGCGGGTGCTCCGACGGATCGGCGCAACCACGGTCGTGTGTCGGTCTGAATGGTCATACGAGCTTGCATCGCTACTCAGCGGCGTGTATCCGGTCAGGCCGGATTCAGACATCACGCCACTCAAACCAGACTCTCAAAAACGCGWCGACCTCCGCGCTTCGCTCGRACTTATGGATTCGCACAACCTGCTTGTTCCTCTTGCAAACCATCCCGAGCAGATCGATTCGCTGGTGGTTTGCATGTGCGCTTCTGCCATCGCGATCCCAAACGTGCCGGTTGTGATGATGCTGCCGTCGAGAGCGAAACACATCGCGCGAGCCAGAGGGTTTTTGTCAAACGCGGACCGGGTTCTACAGGTAATCGTGACGGACACACCGACCGCATACTTTGCACCGGCAGCCGACGCGATGATCTGGGGGCCTCACGCGATCGATGAAGATCCGAACACAAACGCAACCCGCTGCATTTCATGGGCACAGGGCGCGGGTGTGCCGGTGCTTTGTCCGAGTCAGTTTCTCGATATACAAGCAGATTCCGCAAGCGATGGCCAGTTGTACTCTTGCAACGGCACAGGCGCGGCGGATGTCGCTGCCCCCTTGCTCTCGATCTTCGGCAGGCCAGCCTGAGATGGCGAATTCGCATCGGCTGCTGTTTGTGTGTCTTGGAAACATCTGCCGATCACCGATGGCGGAGGGGATCTTTCTGCACCTTGCCAACGAACGCGGTGTATTCAATCTTTTTGATGTGGACTCGGCGGGTACCGGCGGGTGGCACGAAGGGGCAAGACCAGACCCGCGGGCGATACGCACCACCGCCCGGCACGGAATCCAGCTCCCCTCGACCGCAAGACAAGTCGTGCAAAATGATCTTGTTGAGTTTAATCTGCTCCTGGCGATGGATTCCGCGAATCTTGGACATCTCAATAGAATGGGTGCCGACAACGCGATTCTCATGCGCAGCTTCGAGCCGGGCAATACCAACGAGCTAGATGTACCCGATCCGTACTATGGCAGCGGCGACGGCTTTGAACGCGTCTACACGATGCTGGTCGCTTCATGCAACGGTTTGCTCGACAGCCTTTGCTGAGTCAAAGCCCAAGCAGCACACGGTGCGGGTCTTCGATGGCTTCCTTGACCGCGACCAGGAACTGAACCGCACCCGCGCCATCGACGACCCGGTGGTCGTAGCTGAGCGCAAGGTACATCATGGGCCGCAGCGCGACTTGTCCCGGGTTGTCCGGGTCTTCGACCGGACGCTTCTTGATGGCGTGCATGCCGAGGATGCCGGACTGTGGCGGGTTGAGGATCGGGGTTGAGTTGAGGCTGCCGAAGATGCCGCCGTTGGTGACGGTAAATGTGCCGCCGGTCATTTCTTCGAGCGTAATCTTGCCATCGCGCGCACGGATCGCTAGATCTTTGATGCCAGCTTCGATCTGTGCGAATGACATCTGATCGGCGTTTCGTAGCACCGGAACAACAAGCCCCTTGGGGCTGGATACCGCGATCGAGATGTCGCAGTAGTCGTGGAATTCCTGCGCGGGCTTACCTTTGTCATCCTCGACGATGAACGAGTTGACCGATGGCTGGGCCTGCAAACCTCGAACGATCGCTTTGACGAAGAACGACATGAACCCGAGGTTGATGTCGTATTTCTTGCYGAACTCTTCCTTGTATTGCTTCCGCAAGTCCATGATCGCGGTCATGTCACACTCGTTAAATGTGGTGAGCATTGCTGCGGTGTGCTGGGCTTCGACGAGGCGGGATGCGATTTTTTGCCGCAAGGGCGACATGCGTTCGACGTGTGATTTTCGAGATGAGACAATCTGGCCGGGGACTTCGACGACTCCGCCGCCTTGCACGGAAGCAAGAACATCGTGTTCACGAATTCGTCCGCCCGCGCCGGTGCCGACGATGAGCGAGAGGTCGATGCCGTGCTCGGATGCGATCTTGCGAGCAAGCGTGGTCGCGTTGACATCGGCGGCGGCCTTGCCGTTTGGACTCGGCGCAGCGGGCGCAGGCTTTGGGGCTGCTTCGGCTTGTGCGGCAGGAGCTGCGGCTGCAACCGCTACTGGTTCTGCAGCGACGGGCGCACCTGCGGGCTTTGGTGCGGTTTCATCGATCTCGGTGACCGTTGCGCCAACCTCGACCGTGTCGCCCTCGGCGAACTTGTGCGCCCCCATCACACCAGAAGACGGCGCGGGGATTTCCATCGTGACCTTGTCGGTCTCGAGTTCCAGAACGGTCTCGTCCTGCTCGATCCATTCGCCCGGCTGCTTGAGCCATGTGGCGATGACGCCCTCGGTTACCGATTCGCCCACATTGGGAACGACGACTTGAACTGCCATGTCCGTGCACTCCGATTCTGTTGATTCGTCGAACTCAGCCTGCCGCGAGGGCTCGTTTGCCGCCGCTCATTCCCTGGCTCTTTTCGTTCTCTTGCGGTTTCGGTGCAACAGCAGCGGTGATGATCGCTTCCTGTTGGCTCCGGTCTTTCTTCTTCGAGCCTGTTGCCGTGCTTGCGCTGGTGTCACGCCCGATGTATTCGATGTTGTCAAGATCAAGCTGCTGGCGGAGCGTGTCCGCCATGTATAGGTATGGGCCCATGTTGCGGGGCTCTTCCTGAACCCAGCAGAACTTGGCATCCTTTGGGTAGCTTCCGATCATCTCACGAGCCATTTCAGAATGGAACGGATAGAGCTGTTCTACACGGATGATCGCTATGTCTGTTTTTTGGGCCTCGTCTCGCCTGGCTGCAAGTTCGTGGTAGATCTTGCCCGAGCAGAGGATGACGCGCTTGACCTTGGACCGGTCCCCAGCGTTTGTTGTGAACTTGGGGTCGTCCATAAGCTCGCGGAACCTGCCGGCGGTCAGTTCGCTGACATCGCTTGTCGGGATGCGCAGCAGGCTCTTTGGTGTCAGCACAATCAACGGCTTGCGGAACGAACGCTTCACCTGTCTGCGCAACGCATGGAAGATCTGTGCGCCGGTCGAGGGGTGGATGACCTGCATGTTGTTGTTGCCGCAGAGTTGGAGGAACCGCTCGACTCGCGCGGATGAGTGCTCGGGGCCAGCGCCCTCGTAGCCGTGAGGCATGAGCATGACCAGCCCGGTCCAGCGTTCCCACTTGACCTGCGCCGAGGCAATGAATTGATCAATGATTGCCTGTGCGCCATTGACAAAGTCGCCAAAKKGCNGSTKCMSARCWGNCYWSSATNSWYCGGNRWCSGNSGASSGAGTAACCGTACTCGAACGCGAGGAYTGATGCTTCTGAAAGTGGGCTGTCGTAGACGCAAAACTTGGATTGACGCTTCTTGCCGTTATCTGAGAGTGTCCCGGGCGCATCGGTTTCGTGGCCGAAGATGCCCATCTCTCTGATGTGGTTGAGCGAAACATGCGGCTCGCCCGTCTCGGCATCGAACAGGACAGCGTGGCGTGAACTGAATGTGCCGCGACGCGAGTCCTGACCCGAGAGCCGGACCGCGTTGCCCTCGGCGAGCAGCGTTCCATACGCGAGCAGTTCGCCGTCGGCGTAGCTGATCTTCTGACCCTCTTCATAGAGCTTGGATCTGCTTTCAAGCAATGCCTTGAGTTTGCGGTTGACCTGGAACCCCTCGGGTGTTCGGCCAAGAGTTTCGCAAACCTCTTTGAGCAACTCGGTATCGACCGCGGTGTCAGCGGGAACATGCGAGTAGCCGTGCTCGTAGCCCGTCCACTTGTGGCTGCCCGGATCGATCGTCGGGTCTTTGGGCTTGGCGCGAGCAGATTGCTGGGCGTTGTCAAGCTCGATGTGTACACGATCCTTGAGGACCTTGTGGTCGTGCTCGGTGATGACATTCTCAGCACGCAACCTGGCAGCGTAGCGCCCCATGACCGGTTCCTGCTGCTTGATAAGCTTGGCGAGCAGCGGCTGGGTGAACGATTGCTCGTCCTGCTCGTTGTGGCCGTACTTGCGGTAGCACCACATGTCGATAAAGACATCTCTGTGGTATCGCCGGCGGTAGTCCGCAGCGAACCTTGCCACGGTCACGATCGCTTCTGGGTCTTCGCCGTTGACATGGAAGATCGGTGCGCCGATCGACTTTGCGATGTCGGTGCAGTAGGTCGTGCTTCGGCTGTCTTCTGGTTTTGTCGTAAATCCGATGTGGTTATTGACCACGATGTGGATCGTGCCGCCGGTTTTGTAGCCTTTGAGCTGTGAGAAATTGAGCGTCTCAGCGACCACGCCCTGCCCGGCGATCGCTGCATCGCCGTGGATGATGACGGGCACCACAACATCTCGGCCGCGGTCGTTGCGGAGCCTTTGCTTGGCTCTGCATCGTCCTTCGACCACTGGGCCGACGGCTTCGAGGTGGCTTGGGTTTGATGCCATCGCGAGGTGGACCATTTTGCCGTTGCCGAATTGGCGCGTCGCCGAGTAGCCCCGGTGGTACTTGACATCGCCGCCCTCGTCCATGAAGTAGTCGCCGGTCCATGTGTCTTCAAACTCGGTGAAGATTTGTTCCGGGGTTTTGCCGAGGATCTGGTTGAGCACATTGAGCCGACCACGGTGGGCCATGCCCAGCACGATCTCGTCGGCGTCGTTCTCGGCGAGGCGTTCCATCAGTTGATCGAGCAGCGGGATGAGCGACTCGGCGCCTTCGAGGCTGAATCGTTTCTCGCCGGGATAGCGTTTTTGGAGGAAACTCTCGAACTGGCCCGCGTTGAGCAGGAGTTCGAGGATGTGGATCTTCTCGCCCTTGGTCAGCTCGGCCTTGCCGTTCATCGCTTCCCACTGATCAACGAGCCAGCCTCGTTCTTCGTAGTCCTCGACATGGAGAAACTCGACACCAACGGAGCCAAGATAAAGGTTCTCAAGGCGCTCGATGACCTGGCGGATGGTCATGGTGCCCTCTGCACCGACGATCGAGCCGTCAACGGTATTGTTGAGGTCTGAGTCGTTGAGTCCGATCCGTTCGAGTGAGAGCGCAACGGGGCGCTCGCGTGGCCTGCCGTATGGGTCGAGGGCAGCGCCGAGGTGACCCCTGCCGCGATAGGCGACCAGCAGTTTCTCGAGGTTGTTGGTGCCGCCGGACCCTGTGGGGGCTGCGCCATCAGAATCCTGTCCCAACTCGTAGCCCTGCATGAAGGCGCGGAGATCATCCGGGACCGATTGCGGGTCCTTGAGATAGGATTGGTACTGCGATTCGAGGTACTCGGCGTTCCAGCCGTTGACACTCGGACGTTGAGCCTTTGGCCCGCTGCTCATGTCGTTCTCGTCGTCGTACGCTGCTCTTTCCTGCCCAACCCTGCCCCAGCGCCGGCTGTGGGTGGCACCGCGATGATTCTATGCCATAAGGTCGGCACTTTGGCCAGCACTATCCAATGTATTCGCATAAGAAATCGGGCTTGCCGGGTATATCAGCGTGTGTATTACCGGGGCATCACTCTTAGCCGAATCGCCCGGTGACATAGTGCTCGGTTKSTRTKANYCWMSRRKKCTNGAMGNMKTKGKCTNNGKTMSMRCCGNNTTSGRYGMRTSWRYCTRKSTRCMTNMASKCMRTGTNGTYGCTGNYRCGCGATGCCTGCTGCATGTTGTGCGTGACGATAAGGACCGTATAACGACCCGCGATGTCGTGGATCAATTCTTCAATTTTTGCGGTGGCGATCGGGTCCAGAGCCGAGCACGGCTCATCCATCAGCAGAACTTCGGGTTCAACCGCGATGGCCCGAGCGATACAGATCCGCTGCTGCTGACCGCCCGAAAGCCCAAGGGCGGATTCATTGAGCCGATCCTTGACCTCATCCCAGATGGCAGCGGCCCGCAATGCTCGCTCGCAGGTTTCCTTGAGAACCGACTTCTTCCGCTCGCCACCGATCCGAAGCGGGTAGACCACATTCTCGAAGATCGACATCGGAAACGGGTTTGATTTCTGGAAGACCATGCCCACCCGTTTGCGCAGCGCGATGACATCGATGCTTGGGTCGTAGATCGACCTGCCGTTGAGAAGCATCTCGCCCTCGGTCCTGACTGAAGGGACGAGATCGTTGAGGCGGTTGACCGAGCGGAGGAGCGTTGACTTGCCGCAGCCGCTGGGGCCGATCAGGGATGTGACCTTGCCGCGCGGGATACGCATCGTGGTATCGTAGAGCGCGCGGGTTTTGCCGTACCAGAGCGAGAACTTTGAGATGCTCAGGACCGGGTCGAGGTCGGCGATCTCGTCGTGGCACTCGGCCTCGAATGCAAGCCCCGCATCAACAGCTTGGGCAACGGAAGCAGGGGCAGGTGTATGTGTTGGTTGTGTAGACATGGGTATCACTAGAATTGTCCTGATTGCAATTTGGCTCTAAGCCTTGATCGTACGCGGATCGCCACGAGGTTCATTAATACTACGAGTGTGACCAGAAGCAGGGTCGTTGTCCAGACCAAGCCGCGGGCGGCTTCAGAATCCGGGCTTTTGAACGCAAGGTCAAAGATGTGAAAGCCCAGGTGCATGAAACTCCGGTCGGCGTAGAGGAACGGAAAATCACCCTCGACGGGCAGCTTGGGTGCGAGTTTGACGGCCCCCACGATCATCAGCGGCGCGACCTCTCCAGCGCCCCTTGCCATCGCAAGGATCGCTCCGGTCATTATCCCCGGCATCGCGCCCGGCAGAACAACCCGCTGGATCGTTTGCCACTTTGAAGCGCCGCAGCCGTAGCTCCCCTCACGCAGTGATGCAGGCACTGCCGCAATCGCCTCCTCGGCGGAAACAATCACCACCGGCAGTGTCAAGAGCGCCAGGGTCAACGACGCCCAAAGCAGACCTGATGTGCCAAATGTTGGCGAGCCATCAAGCAGCTTGGCGCGGAAGAAGCCCTCAAAGTACGGTGTCGAAAAGACAGCAGCCACKGACAACGCAGCGACCGCTGTCCACAAACCAATTGCGACYAAGCCCTTCTTGCCTTCCCTGCCAGTCAATGTGAGCGTTACGAACAACACCCCAGCAAGCACGAGCACCAAGACCCACCACTGGGCGGCTTTGAGCATGAATGCTGAATCTGTCCCGCCGTCGATTACACCGCCCAGGCCGTAGCAGAAGAACCCAAGTCCGAACACGCCGTAAACAATGCTGGGCACACCCGCAAGGTTGTTGATCGCGACGCGGAGGATACTGACAACAAGGCCCTGTTTTGCATACTCGCGCATATAGAGCGCCGCCAGCACACCAAGAGGCATCACAGCGACTGTGAGCATAATCGTTACGATCAGCGTGCCAACGATGACCGGGAATACTCCGCCCTCGGTGTTCGCTTCGCGCGGGTTGGTCCAGACGAACTCCCACCAGCGTTCGACATAGAGCCGGACCTTACCGGGAATCCCGAGTTCGTTTGGCCGGACGACTCTGATGATCTGGGAGACCTTCATAGACTCGTTTGGCTGGCTTCTTGATATCGGAGCGAGCTTGCCGGTGAGCACATCGCGGACATCAATTCGGTATCTGGCGTTTTCAGTTTCGAGATCTGTAAGCTGTTGATTGAGTGATCTGAATTCGCCGGCAAGAACTTCACGCTTGTCGGATGAGGTTTCCATAAAGGCGCTAAGCCGCTCTGGGGACCAGGCAACCTTGGACCAAGGTCGTTCCGTGTACACAGCAAGAAGAGCCAAAATCGAGACAAGCACGAGCACCCGGCGGAGTGCTGGCTTGCTGACCCTTGTGACACCCGCACCGGCTGCAACACACATCACAGCAAACACTGACCATATCGGCCACCCGAGACGACGCGCATCTGGATCACGCGAGGCGTTCATCTGGGCGTTGAGTTCGGCCAGCCGGAGCTGCTCGAGTTGGTCGTTGATCTTTGCGATCGCGCCGCTTCTGATCGTGTCGGCTTCCTGCCTGCGCTCGGCGGCACGCTTGAGCTGATCGTCGAAAACACCCCATACCGCATCGGTCCCGTCGGCGATGACCGTCTCTGTTTCATCCTCGTTGGTTGTGTAGATCCGCTCGGGGGTGCCCATCCAGATGCCCCACTCTTGGCGTTCGAGTAGGGCGGCATTGCCGGGCGTTTGAACGCTCTGAACTTCAGAATCACTGACCCAACGGAACGGCTGCTGTCCGATGTCACGGTTGCCGATGCGGTAGAGCGACCGCTCGGTACCATCGGGCTGGACCTCGGTCCGGTACTTCATGCCGATGAGCGTGTCGCCGGATGTAAGCGTGACTTGCTGGAGTGGCCGCTGCCAGAACGTTCTTGCGCCACCGATCACGATCATTGAGAGCAATCCGAGAATCATGCCAACACACAAGACAAGCGCAAGCCCKGTGGCCCATGTGCCGCCGATACCGCGCGCCTGCAGCGGGGTTGGGGGGAGATGCATCGTTGTGCTCGGCTTCTCACTCACAGCATCGCACTCCGTTTGCGGAAGTGCTGGCGGACAATCTCGGCGGTTGTGTTGATGACAAAGGTGATGGCGAACAGCACCACGCCGCAGAGAAAGAGGACCCTGTAGTGCGTCCCGCCCCGCTCGGCCTCGGGGAGTTCGACCGCGATATTGGCCGAGAGCGTGCGCAGCCCGCCAAAGATGTTCCAGTCCATGACGGGTGTGTTCCCGGTCGCCATCAGGACGATCATCGTTTCACCGGCGGCCCGCCCAAGCCCGATCATAACAGCGCTAAAGATGCCACTGGCAGCGACGGGTAGCACGATGCGCATCGCGGTCTGCCACTGGGTTGCGCCAGCGCCAAGACTGGCCGAGCGGAGCGTGTTTGGAACGCTCTGTAAGGCGTCATCGCTGATCGTAAAGATTATGGGGATCACTGCGAACCCCATGATGATCCCGACGACAAAGGTGTTGCGCTGCGTGAATGTACCGAGCAAAGTTTCACGCGCATCAAAGCCAAGCGATGTAAGAATCTGCGCCAAGCCATACGCGAGCGGCATGGCAACGAGGATGGTGCCAACAACCCGCACGAGGGGCACCCAGTTCGCCTTGCTTTTGCGACCGATCCCCGCTGCAAAGAGCCCGACGATAATNGAKCGNAWGSANACRTNCWGAASTSCAGYCAAGCCCGGCACCGGCGACCCAACCATGCCGGTGAGCCAGACCTTAAAGGGCGACTGGCCAGCGAACATGTCCTCGCGCCGAGATTGGAATAGCGCGACTGTATCGGGATCGGAAAGTTCGATTGGCTGAACAACCTCGCCGTCGAGGACAAACAGCCCTTCTGCGCGCAGACGGGTTCGGTCTGACAACGAGAATACCGACTTGCCCTCCGCCCATTCGGGGACACTGCCAGCAGTTTCGACAAAGCCCGTCATCACCATTTCTTCGGAATGTTGCAAAGAAAAGAGTGTGCGATCAACTGCTGGGCCGATCATCGCCGAAATCACGAATCCCGCGATGCACGCGAGCACGATAAACCAGAACTGGACCGAGTGCGGCAAACGCCACGCAAGATTGCCCGGCAGCAACGGCCAGATCGCCGAGCTCAGTATCAGAAACGACGGGACCACAACAAGCCCGACAAGAATCGCTGATAGATGGTCTCGGATAAACGGCGCGAGGATCATCGCTGCGATAAAGCCGAGCACCACCGACGGGAGCGATGCCATCATCTCGACCGCGGGCTTGACCTTGTTTCTCATGCGCTTTGACATGAACTCGCTCGCGTAGATCGCTGCCATGACAGCGACCGGAACGGCGAACAGCATCGCAAAGAGCGTGGCTTTAAACGTGCCGAAGATCAGCGGTGTCAGGCTCATCTTGGTCTCAGCTGAGTCTTCGGCGGCGGTTGATTGATACACCAAACTTGGCGCGGGGTCGCCCTCGTACCAGACCGGGAGAAAGAGCGATCTGAGAGTCGCGGTTGGATGCCCGGGATCAAGATGCCAGGACGAAATCCCGGTGCCCGAAGCCACATGAAAGCCATCGAGCTTTGGTGAGACAGCGATCAGATCCACAGCGCCCGCTTCGAGCTGAGCCGAGCCGACGAGTTTGCCCGATGTCGCGTGCCAGAGCCGGATATGTCCCTGCGTGTCGCCGGCTGCAAATGTTCTGTCGCGTTGGCTGATTGCTAGGGCACTTATCGGGGCATCGGCTATGTGGAAGGTATTGACACGGACAAATTTGCCCTGTTCCTCTGGACTCGCTCGCGTGAGCATGTGCGTGTAGACGCGCCCTTGGTCAGTGCCGATCAGAACCGTTGATCGGCCAAGAAGCGGATGGAGCGTTGTGATTTGCTCATCATCTTCGGTGACATCGACCGTCTCGGCGAGCGCGTATGAATCTGAACCCTTGGCAAAGCGTTTGATCGTGCCATCGTTCCATGCCAGAAGAACCTGCTCGGCATCTTTAAGAAGCACAATCCACATTGGCGCATCTGTAGTCGGTTCTATTTTGATTGGCAGTGATTGCACTTTGGTTTTCGAGATGCCGCCGACRAGSGAYYTGCGYGTCGTGACCGTGAGCACRCTGCCCGWSWARTCMTCTCGYACRACRGCCAAGACGCTGTTTCTGCCGAAGACTTCCGCGTCGATCGCGATGGGCCTAGACGATGAGCCCGACCCCGATATCTGATCGCTGAGCGTCAGCTTTGGTGTGATCGCCCGGTACTGATCTTCACCTGTGCGTTCGATAAATCCAAAGGGTGTGCGGGTTGATTCAAATACGCCGAGCGATTGCCCTTCGCTCGGGACGTTTCTACTAGAGTAGATTTTCGTTTGGTAGCCGAGCATCGCAACGGTGAGTTCGCCCGATGGATGGCCAACCGCGAGCAGACCCGACGCGGGGGAATASGAGAKCGCTGAGWATTCGCCWARCTCGGCAKGGTCRCMRAYAGATTCMCCSGTRCYGAGMACGAACGACYGGAGAYYKCCYTCYTSRGTCAGGAGCGTTCCRACGCGCTGATACTCGTCGATTGTAAACATCGCTGCGCTGCGTTGAACCGAGATCGTCCCTGCGTCCTCGACAGCACCTGATTCTGTCAGCGGAAAGACAACCCAGATCAGATACGCAACGATGCCAAGAACTGCCGCAAGCACGCCCATGCCGCCGAGCGTGATCATTCCCTCGGCGAGTCGGTCCACGAGGTACACGCCGCGCTTTGGGCGGAACCTCAGCTCCGAATCGCCTTGCTGATTCTCGGTTGTGTTCTGCAATAGATTCAACCCCCGAGAGTCATCTGCACACAATCAATCAAAGCCCGACATTTTCGAGTTCTTCCTGAGCCATCGATGCCGGGATTGGAAAGTAGCCGTCCTTCAACACCGCTTCTTGTCCCTCACGGGAGAATATCAACCTGATGAACTCTGCGCGCAGCGGCTCGAGTTCACGCGTAGGGTTGCTGTTGATATAAACCAACAGGAACCTTGCCAGCGGATAGTCGCCCGAATACGCGTTCTCGAGGGTTGGCGTAAACGCTTCGCTGGACGCATCTTCTGACAAGGGCACCGCCTTGACATCCTGCGTGGCGTACCCAAAGCCCGAGTAACCCATGCCGTATGGGTCGGTTGCGACCGCCTGGATCACGGCGGATGAGCCGGGCTGCTCTTTGACCGTGGCTTTGAAGTCGTTGCCCGCGAGCGCGACTTTCTTGAAGTAGCCGTAGGTCCCTGACGCCGAGTTTCTGCCGTAGAGTGCGATGGGCTGGAAGCGCCAGCTCGAATCTGTCACACCAAGATCGCCCCAGGTCATCTCGCCKCTTTCGACCGAGAAGATATCAACGAGTTGCTCAAGAGAGATCGACTCGATCGGGCAGTCCTTGTGAACGAACACCGCGAGGCAATCGATRCCGGTGCGGAGTAGCGTCGGTTTGTAGCCGTGTACTTTTTCGAAGTGGTCAAGTTCGCCGGCCTTCATTTCGCGGCTCATCGGGCCAAAGTGGGCCTGTCCCTCGGTGAGTGCGGGCGGCGCTGTTGAAGAACCCTTGCCGACAATCTCGACCGAGACGCCAGGGTAAGTGCGCATAAAGTGCTCTCCCCAGAGCGTCATGATGTTGTTCATCGTGTCCGAGCCCATGCTCTTGATCGAGCCGGTCACGCCTTCAACTGCTTGGTATGGGACGAGGTCCTCATCCAGTGGGTTCGAATCTGTCTGGGCCGAGGCGGCCATGCCTAGACCACTTGCGATGATTGCGAGAATCGTTCTCTGTAGCATTGTCGTGCTCTCCCGTGCGCACCCTGCGCACTACAAGGGTTGGCACGCAATGGTGGCGAGACTGTTAAGCAACCGTGAAGATCAGCCCCCAACCGACAGCCAAGGCATTCCGCGGTGCCAGGCTTGTGTGACATGGCCCGATGTGTCCTCGAAAAGGCACTGGACCGAGACGAAACGCTCTCGCACTGGAGGCGCATCGATGGGCACCTGAAGCCGGAACCGGTAAACCGGGCCAACCTGGGCTACCTTAATGCGTCTTTGAAGTTCTCTCCCTGAGAACCGCCATGTGTGAATTGGCTCCGGCTCCGAATCGACAAGCAGCTTGAAGATGAGCGTCCCATCGACCCGAACGGGGAGCTGATACCGCTCATCAAACATGTGTGTGCTGGCTTGAAATGTGTCGGGGAATGTGTCGCCGTCGGTGTCGCTTGGCGGTCCGACATTGAGCAGCAAGACATCGGCCTGCGCATCGTGGGGCTGTGGCGCGATTCTGGGCTTTGGCACAGGGCGTGGGCCGACCGTGACACAGCCCGCAGTGACTATCACGCCAAGACAAACCAGAACAGCCGAACAGATTCTGGCGATAGCCATGCTGTACTTACTCCGATTCATCATCGACCACGACAGGTTCGTGTAGCTCGAGGAGCGAGCGTAGGCCGACGGGATCGATGTAGTTCTCGATGGCTCTTTGGGTATCGGAGTCGAGCAGCTTCGACCCGCCACCTGCACCGCCAACGACAATCTGTGGCGTCAGAATGATAAGGAGCTCGGTTCTGACATCCTGAATGTCATGGCTTCTGAATAGTCCACCAATGAGCGGGAGGTCCCCAAGCAACGGCACCTTCGTAAACCGTTCTTGCTGCGTCGTTTGGATAAGCCCACCGATGACAATCGTCTGGCCGTCACGAACGGTGACCGTCGTGTCAACCTTTCGGGTACTGATGATGGGCGCAGCGAAGTCTTCGGTAATCTGTGTGGTGCGTTCGGTAACGGTTGAGATTTCAGGTTGAATATCGAGCCTTACAAAGCCGTCGGAGCTGATCGATGGGGTGACCGAGAGAAGGACGCCCACATCTTCTCGGCGGACGGTGGCGCGGGTTCTGCCATCGGCCAGCGTTTCGACAGCGTCCGGCAGAGCGACATTCTCGCCGACCTGAATWAAAGCAGACTCGTTGTTGTTGACCGTGAGTCTTGGGTTCGACAGGATCTGGAGTTTCCCCTGTGCCTGCAAAGCTCGGACAAGAAGCCCAAAGTCTGTCGATGAGACTGAGAGGTTGGGGACACCAAGCGCCGTGGCGAGCGATGCGCCTGCGCCGAGGAAACCGATGTCGTAGTTGTCGCCGCCGATATCGAACGCGTCTGCCGAGAGCCCCCACTGGTCCGATTCATCCAGTGTTACCTCGGCGAGTAAGACCTGAATTATAACCTGTGGTGGCGGCGCATCGAGTTCCTGAACAATCCGTTTCACAGTTTCGATGTACCGCGGCGATGCGGAGATCAAGACCTTCTGGCTCTTTGCATCGCCGACGACGGTAACTTCTTGTTCGAGTTGCCGGGTGAGCGAGCCGCCCTGACCCGGTGAAAGGACAGCGCGGATCCGGTCGGCCTCGGATTGGAAATACTGCTGGAGTGTCTCTTCGACCACATCCGCCTGCGCGTATTGGAGATCGAACACGATCTGCTCACGCTCGGTTGCGACAATCGAGTCGAGTTCTTCGACGACATCGCGAACCAGATCGAGATACTCCTCGGTCGCAGAGACCAGAAGGGTATTTGTTCTGGCATCGATCGTAATCGCAAGCTGCTGGCGGTCGTCAGGAACCGGTGTCAGCGACTGACCGCCGATGGCACCAGTCGCTTGGTCATCAAGCGGCTGGTCCGAGCTGGGCTGGCCGGTGGGCACGAGAAACAGGTTGTTCTGCCCGCTCTGGCGGAGACTAAAGAGGTTGCGGAGCACTTCCGCCATCGCTCGTGCATCTGCGTTTGCGAGCCGGAACTTCTCGATCTTGCGTGTGCCCGCAGATGTGGTGTCGAGGTCGGTAATCATGGCTTGGATAAACGCCATGACATCCGGCGGGGCGGCGACAAGGACCGAATTCGTGCGAAGCTCTGGCGTCAGCGAGACCTGCTCACGGATGACGGTATCGATCTCAGTCTCGGTGTACTGCTCCGAATCTTCAAGGCCCGCGACGAGCTGCTGTCGGTAGAACCGAAGCTTGACAGCCTGCCCGGACCGGTTGCGTGGCCCCGCGACCGAACGACCGGAAAGCACTTGTTCGAGCAGTTGCACGACCTCAAAGGCGTTGGCTGTTTCAAGCTCGATTCGTTTGACATTCTGAATAGCAGATGGGCTCGCGGTATCGATCTGTGATACAAGTTCACGAACCGCAGCGATATCTTCCGGTGTGCCTCGCACAACAAGGGCGTTGAGGCGTTGGTTTGCGATGACTCCTACAGAGCCGGGGCCACGCCGATTGTTTTCGGGCGCGACATAGAACTCGGTCACCGCTGCCGCGGCGTCGGATGGGCGGGTGCTCGAGAGCGCAATAACTTCAATCTGCGTTCCCCGCACAAGTGACCTGGAATCGTCTCCCGTGAGCGTATCGATTAGCTCACGAACGAGCACCATGTTCTCGTCGCTTGCGGCGATGATGAGGCTGTTGGTCGCCGGTTCGGCTTCGATGGTGAACGAATCCAGCGGCGACGATACACTACCCGAGCGCTGGGTTGCCGCGATGCGCTCACGCATAAGCCGCTGGATTTTGGGTGCGAGTTGCGAAGCATCGCCGCCCTCTATAGGAACGACATGCAGCCCCACCGCGTAGTTCGGGTTGGGTGAATCCAGCGACTCGATCAGCRATGCAAGAACCTCGAAGCTCTCCGGGCTCGTCGTCACAATAAGCGTGTTGGTGCGGGCATCGAGTGATGCGATGATGCGGTCTTCCTCGCGGAACCCCGGCTGATTCTCACGCTCGCGGAACAGGTCAGACACGATGCCCAAGATCCGATCCGCGGCGGCGTGCTCGAGCGGRAARAGCCGAACCGTGTTTGATGCCGCAGCCGCTTCTACATCGAGCATYGAWACRAGTTCRCGMACAACYTGRAGATTGGCGGGGCTSGCAAGAACRAGCAAKGCACGCATGTTGGGCTCGGGCTCGATTAGCAGTGTGCCCGCAGCGGTGAATAGATCAGCATTGATAATGTCGTCCTGCTGACCGCCCGCACGCGCAAAGCGGATACGCCCGGCTTGCCGCTGGAGCGCCAGCGACTCRGGGGTGTTGGTCAAGCCATCGACAAGRACCGCGTTGAGCCGATCCGCGAGATCGCGWGGGTCCGCGTATTTAAGCTGRATGAGTGTCGGCTCKACCCATGTTGATGCGTGGTCGGCRTCTAGATCTGAGATAAGTACTTCAACCAGAGCAACTGATTCTTCGCGSCCGGCAACGATCAGCGAATTGCTGCGTTCATCGACACTGAGCGCAATCTCGCTSAGCAGAGCCTGCCCCGTAGCTGTGCTTGGTGTGACTCTGCGGTTTGTYCCGGGGATTGTGCCGAGCTGGGCACCTTGACGGAATAGATCGGCGATGATTGTTCGCACACGATCCGCCGATGCGGTGGTCATCGGAAAGACCCTGATAACCACAGCTTCACCGAGCGGGAGCGTGTCCATCATCGCAGCGAGTTGCCGAATGCCCGCTACATTGGCTTCGGATGACGCCACAATAACTGAGTTGGTTGTTGCATCCGCCAAGAGACGGATCGGTGTTGCGAGGTCCAGTTCGAATGGTTGATCTGCGCCTTGGGCGATGCTGAGCCTTCTCAGGTGCTCTGCTGCAGATTGCGCAGGCGAAGCCCCGGTTGCGCCGATTGCGGGCGAAAGCAAATTGCCAAGCGTTGAGACGACCGCCGATGCGTCCGCAATCTGAAGCGGAATAATCGCAGCAGAGTGCGTCGGSAYAACSGCTTCRAGGTCGATCGAWGGAATYAGCTTTGCRATGGTGGCGACATCSGCWGCCGACCCTGTWAYAGCGATYGCSCGMCGKGAWGTCAAYGGGCTGAGTTTGACGGGGTCGCCGACAAGRCCGGGCTGGTCATCYCTTGYCGGYTGSGTSACRCCGAGTTGSGTCAGCATCTGRAYRATCCKRATYGGRTCGTTGTTGACRACATCRACGATCTGAACATTCCCAAAGATACCGGGGATTGACGATTCCGGTTGATCCGCGGGGACGCTGTCAAGTTCGAGAACGGTTTGCTGGATCTCGTCGAAGAGTTCCTGGGTGCTTGCGATGACGAGCGCGTTGCGTGTCCGGTCAACCTGAATCGAGAGCGACTCACCGCGGCTGGCAGCGGCCTGCTCGAAGGCGTCGATCACCGCGGGGCGAACGCGCGACGCCRGGGCATTCTTGAGTGTGAGGACGCGGACCTTAATGCCCCGCTGATCGCTCTGGTCTTGGACGGCCTCGGCAAGGGCGCGGATCTGGAGGAATGTCCGCTCGTCCGCTCGGACAATGAGCGTTCGACTCGCATCATCACCGAATACCAGCACCGATCGTTTACCTTGCCGGCCGTCCTGCCTGCCGTAGAGATCGCGTACCGCGCTTGCAATATCACTTGGTTTTCCGTTACGGATTGCGATAATCTTGGCTTCAGGATATTCAACGAACTCTGCCCGGTCGATCTGGGCAACGATCGCGCGGATTCTTTCCAGATCGCGCCGGGTTGCAAAGACGACAAGCGAGTTGGTTTCGCGTTCAGCGGTGACAGTCGGAAGATCCTCATCGCGGACCAAAACCGTTGGCGGCGTAAGCTGGTCGTTCCTGCCGTTCTGCTGGCGAGATTGTTGGCGTGCTTCATTACGACGAAGACCGCTTTCAAAGGTTGCCCGGAACCCCTCATCGAGCGCGCCAGCCACACTCGCAGCGTCGGCGTATTCGAGTCTGAGAACAGCGAGTTGGCGGGATGTGTCGTATTTCTCGCTGTCAAGGGTACTAAGCAGCGTCATGATGTTGTCCCACTCGCTCGCGTCGGCGCTGATGACGAGCGAATTGGATGCCGCGTCTGGAACAATCGTGACGCGGCGGGCCTCAGGGGTTGCCGCAGCAACAGCGAATGGGCCAAAGAACATATCGAGCGCCTCGGCGACCTGCGTCGCGTTGGCAAACTCAAGCGATACAAACTCGGTGCGGAGCTCGATATCCCGAGGCGTGTCTAGTTGTTCGATAATAGTAAGAAGGTGATTGAGATCATCCGCCGAGGCGCTCAACGAGACCGTGTTTGTATCCGGATCATAGTCGATCCCTGCAGGAGTACCCGAGGGGCCAACGCGCCGGCTGCGGACGACGGTTCGGAGCGTGCTGTACACATCGAACGCATCGGCGTGCTTGATACGGACACGCCGAAACTCCATAAAGTCACGCAATGGTGTGGAATCGAGTTCATGGATCCGCTGCATGACGATCTGGATCGCTTCGTCCGAACCGGTCAGCAGGAGMGAATTACTCCGCTCGACCGGCGTGATCTTAACCTTGATGCTCTCGGGAAGAGCAAGCCTGAGTGAATCCGCGACATCGGCAGCAACCGCGGACTCCAGAGTAACCGTAAGGATTCGTGTGTTCTCATCAGATGGCGGGCTGTCAAGCTCGGCGATCAGTTCTGAGATCGGATCGTGCAGGCGAGTTGGGGCGGAAATAATCAGGGAGTTGGTCTGGTTCTGCGGCGTAACGATTACGCGATCCTCTGCGCGCCCGCCCCGGCTTGGGAACATCGCGGTGACGGTTCTGGATGTTTCGGAAACATTCGCGTTACTGAGCACATACACTTCGATACCGCGGTCTTGGCCCATTTCGGGTTGATCGATGTCGCCGATCATACCTTTAATGAGCGCCGTGTCTGTCTCGTTTGCGGCTATAACAACCACATTGCCATCGGCGGACCCGATGACGGTCACGCCGGTCAGCGTCACACCCTGCGACCGAGCGCGCTGCTGGAAGAACCGGTTGATCGCGCCAGCGGCGCGGTCGGCGCGTGCGTGTTCGAGTCGGATCGTGCTGACCGTGTCGCCGCCCTCCCTGCCTGCTTTCTCGATCTCTTCAACGAATCCGGCTGCGAGTYCCACACGATCCCGGCGACCAACGAGCAGGACCGCGTTTCGCATCCGGTCGACCTGCGCAACAACGGCATCTGGATCTCTTCCTTGCCAGAATCGCCAGCCTGGGGTCGCGGTCGATTCGGTGATTACACGCGCAACCGCCCTGGCATCGGAACGCTCAAGAACGATTGCGCGAAGAACCAGTTCGCCCATCGAGTCGGCGGGGACATCAAGCTCGGAGATGATTCTTTCGATCGTTTCTGCGCGGTCCGGTGATGCCAGCACAATGATCGCATTGAGCCGATCGTTCGATTCGACATACAAGCGGTCCCGGTTCGAAGCACCTTGGGCTGGCGACATGGTCCGGTCGTACCGCATACTCCATGCGATAGACTGAATCACTTCGCTCACCTCTGAAGCCCGAGCGTTTTCGAGGCGGTAGATGCGGTACAGCAAATCCTTGGCCTCGGGTGAGCCGTCAAAGGTAGCGACAAGCGATTTGATCTGCTCGAAGTCTTCATCGCTTGCCGCGACAACGATCGTGCCGCTGCGACCGTCGGCGGTAATGGCGATACGGGGGGATTGGTTGCGCGCCGACCTGCCCGCCACCGAGTTGATGTCCGCAAAGAATTTCGTGATCGCTGAAGCGACTTGGACGGCATCAGCGCGTTCGAGCGTAATCTGCCGAATCGGAAGGTCTTGGGCGGTTACCCGGTCCAGGTCCGCGACGATCTTTCTAATCAGGTCAAGCTCATCCTTTGGCGCACGCACGAGGAGTACGCCGACGGTGTCATCGGCACTAATCTGAACCTTGCTCCGTGCGACCGGGTCTCTCGCAAGCAGGAGTGTGCTGATCGTTCGCGAAATCGACGAAGCTCTGTTTTGCGTAAGCCGAAATATCTCGAGTTCAACGCTGTCGTCGATCTGCTCGATATCCAGAGATGGGAGCAGGCCCACGATCTCATCATGCTGCCTGCCCGCGGCGGACACAAGAAGCGAGTTGTTTCTACTGTCRGCAACAATCGCCGGGCGCGGCAAGTCTGGGTTGGCTTGACGCTGCGCATTGAAGAGCTGCGTAAGCGATCTGGCGAGCGCTTGGGGGTCGGCGTGTGCGAGCGGGTACCGGCGAATACCCATGTGTGATTCGGACGGGGCCTGGTCAATCAAAGAGATAAACCGGTCGATAGCCCGTATCGATTCGACGGGTGCCGACACGACGAGCGAGGTGTTGCCCGGCCCTGCTGATACGCTGATTTGTGACGCATCGATCTCGGCAAGAACCGTGGTGCCGTCRTCCATTTGGAKCGAYACRCTYGARKTSCGWAYKCGCYKWGCCTGMCGACCRGTCGGCGATGGAGAGATRAAATCTCGWACSGCTGTGAKCGCWCGRYTKGCRCGAACCGTGCTCAATGGATAGACCTTGACGACTCTTGGCGATGTCGAAACAGGCTGAGCCATCGCGGCGATCAGCGGCCTGACGGACTCAAAATCTGTATCGTTGGCCCAAACGACAATGCTGTTGCCTGCGCGGTCCGGCGCCGCTGCAACCCGCCCGGTAAAGCCGCCGGGGTTTGTGTCGCTTCGTTGACCGATCTGTTGCGAGGTTCTTGCCAGAATCTGAGCAACAGCATTCGGATCAACACCAGCCGGGAGCCGAATGATTCTTGCACGAGTTGGAGATGGGGGTGCCATTCTTTCGATCTCGGCTGCCAGCTCAGCGATGCGATCAGTCATGACCGTAGAACCCATCACGATGAGCGTGTTGGTTTTGGGATCGACGGTAATCACAACATCTATAGTCTCGGCATCATCTTCCGGCTGGGCAGTCTGAATCAAACTGGGCGGAATGCTGATCGCCTGTGTGCATACCAGCTCTGCCACGATGTGCAGCAGGTACTGCGATGGAAGCGGCGGCCGAGTTGGCAGCGACATCCCTTGGTCAGTACTGCGATCAATGAAATCGTCGGTTGTCATCACCTCGACACGCGCACCGGATTGTTCTTCCAGAAGATCGCGGAGCAACTCTGCCATCTTTGCAGCGCTCATCCGAGATGGATCAACACTAATCCGGCGAAGCTGGCGGCTCGAAACAACCGCGGCTTGATCCAATTCCGCAACCAGTTGATCAATCCGGCCAAACTGTTCGACATCCGCTCGCACGATAATCACATTCGAGTCTCGATCCACACGAACAACCGGTGGAGTTGACGAGGCTGAGTCTTCAACGAATACCGCTTCGATCGTGTCAGCCACCGATTGCGCATCCGCGTTACGAATAGCAAGGACTCGAACGGGTCGTTCGATTGATCTTGTGTCTTGCTTTTTATCAAGCTCGGCGACAACCTGCTCAACAAGATCAAGCACCGGGATCGACCCGGTGACAACCAGCGTGTTGAGGCGAGTTTCGGCGATCACCCGGGCTTCTTGGCGAACATTGCCGCCATTGGCCAAGAAAGTCCCCAGCATCCACGAGGGCATGATGTCCGTTTCTGATCTTCGCGAGACAATCTGCTCAACGATCGGGGCGAGCGCTTCGGCGCGAGCGTGCTTGAGGGTGATTGTTCGCACGGAAATGCCGTCGGAATCAATGGCTTGGTCGAGCTGTTCAATGATGTCTTCTGCACGCTCCATGCTTCTGCTGGTGGCGGTGACAATCACGCTGTTGCTCACCGGCTCGGCGGTCACGGTGGGTTGCGGCTCACTTGCACTTATTGAATCAATCAATGCTGAACTCAAAGCGGCGGCGATCGAAGCCGAGTCGCCACGCTGAATACTGAAGACCCGTGTGTTGACTTGGCTTTGAGCATCAATAGTGTCAAACGACGCCACGAGTTCATCAACAAGACCAACAAATGCCAATGGAGTGACAACTAGAATACTGTTGTTCTCGATGTTGGGCGTAAATATCGGTGCAGCGACGGGGACACCCGCCTCGGCTGCGGCTACGAGTTCCGCCGGCCAGTGAGACTGATCTGCAAAGACACTGGCCAATGTCTTGGCAAGCGTTTGGGCGGAGGTATTGTCGAGTTGAATTGTTCGAAATATCGTCTCTGGAACGGCAATGGTGCGGTCATCAAATTCTGCGAGCAAGCCGGCGGCTCGTGCAACTTCGTCCGGCTCCCCTGTCACGATGATACTTCCACTTGAACGCTCTACATAGAGGTCCGCGGCACCGCTCCTGCTGGATGATGTCTGCTCAAGAACGCGCTCGACAGTCTCTGCCAGTTGGCTGGGGCGCGAGCGTGCGGGTGTAAACGTAACCATTGTCGGCTGCTCGCCGACCGGGGTATCGAGCTTCGTTACAATCGCACGGGCCAGCTCAAGCGTTGCCATCGGCGCTGACACAACCAGGGTATTGGTGCGGTCGTCGGATTCAACGCGGACTTTTGGAGCTGCGGGGGCATCTGCCCGTGTGTAGCGGAGGCGGATAGCCATCACGCGAGGATCAGTTTCGAGCTGGTTGACAAGCAGCCGTTCGACTGTTTCAGCGATTTCACTGGCAAGGGCGTGCTGTAACTGAAATGTTTCAATGCCAGGCGATTCGGAATCAATCGGCCTTGTGTCTAGTGCAGATACAAGATCAGCAAGGCGATTAACCTCTTTGCTCGTGCCGGAGAGAACAATCGAATTGACCCCTCGCACAGCGCGGATCAGCGGGCGATCATCAGGTGAGATATCCATAGCGACCGCGGCAGCGGACAATGTCGGCGCGACTGAGCTTGCATCCGCGTATGTCAGCGTGATGACACGGACGGTGTGGAGAGATCCTACAGCGGCTTGGCTGTCGAGCGCTTGGACAAGCTCGGCGGCTATATCCTGGATGGCTTGTGGCGCCGAGATGATAAGAGTGTTGGATCCTGTATCTGCTGATATACTGAGCACAGGCGCATCGGGAGAGACCGAGTCACCAAGCACCTGGCGAGCCTGATCGATAAGTGTTTCTCGCAGTACCGCCGCAAGCCGATCCGCTCTGGCGTGATCGAGACGGTAGAAACGAAGTACTCTGGTTGGGAGTTCTGGCGGAGTATCTAGGCTCGATATCACACTTTCAACCGCGGCGAATATCTCGGTCGGGCCACTGACAATAAGCGACCGCCCCCGCTGCTCGGTCGATATCGTCACGGACGAATGCCCGCTCGCCCCCAGCGCGTTGCGGTCGGCGAGTTCTTTGAGTGTTCGGCTCACAGAATCGAGATCAGCGCGCTTGAGATGGTATGTCCTGACCTCGACATCCTCGGTGGCCTTGGCGCGATCGAGTTCCCTGACGAGCTGTTCAAACCCAGCAAGACGAGCCGAGGGCGCATCGACGATGAGCGAGTTCGTCGCAACATCTGCACGCACGGATATCTCTTTCTCACCACGAAGATCTGGGCGAGGCCTACCTCTTGAATCAAAGGGCATCGGAGGCTCTGGGTACATCTGATCGATGGTTCGCGCAAGCTCTTCTGCGCGTGCTACTTTGAGGGGGAAGATCTGGATGCCCCGCCCCTCACCATCGATCGCCTGCGCATCGTTGAGGTCGAGCACGATGCGTTCGATCTCGGGCAAGACACCCTGGTGTGCTGCAACAATGAGAGTGTTTGTCGAAGCGTCGGCTCGGATATCGACCGGCTTAGTCGCCCGTTCCGAACTCGAACGCCGATCAAAGGATTGCTGAAGAACAGTTGCGATATTTGAAGCGTCAGTTGAGCGGAGTTTGAGGATGCGTAGCGGTGGGCGCTGCTGGCCGTCGGCGGTGTCGAGCGACATGACCAGCGGCTCGATCACCGCCCAGTCTTGGCGCGTGGCAGAGATAAGGATGGAGTTYGTYGATTCGATAGCCTCGAATGTTGGCATCGGCCCGCCGTGCTGTTTCATCGCCGAACTCGTTGCCATCAACTCGGTCAGAAACGCGGTGACATCGGATACATCCGAAGCCCGAAGCTCGACCAGCCGGATCTGTCTTGAAGGACCGGTCTGACTCTGTAGCTCATCCAGCACAGCCAAGAACCGAGCCATAGAAGCAGATTCACCGACGAGTTCAAGCGTATTTGTCTGCTCATCAACAGTGATGTCGATGGGCTTTGCACTGGGTAGTGAAGCGGACTGGACTTCATAAATCTGCTCGGCGCGCCTAGCAATATCTGCTGCCAATTGTCCTGTAATCGGAACAACCCTGAGCTCTTTCTCTATTGAGACTGCGGACAGATCCTCGAGCATCTGTTCGACTTTCTCAAATGTCACTTCATCGCCGGCGACAATGAGCGTTTTGCTTCTTGGTTCTGTTTCGATGAGCACTTGCACAGCCTGGCGGCCGGCTTGGGGCGGCGAACTCAACACTCCTCGGCTGGCAAGACTCGTCAGCGCCTGCGCAATGACCTGAATATCTGCATCTTCAACTCTATAGGTGCGAAGCTCAGCGGCAGCCGGTACCTGCACACGATCGAGCTGCTCAGCAAGTTCGGTCAGCGATGCCATCCGATCCGCTGGCGCATCAATAATAAGCGAGTTGCTGTTTGGCTCGGCCGAGACCGTCACCTGCTTCGCCTCACGGAGCCAAGGCATCGGCCGCCCCCGCCTGTCCAGCGGAATCGGTGGTTCAGGATACAGACGATCCATTGCGGCTGCGACATCCGATGCCTTTGCGACTCGGAGCGGGAAGAGTTTGGTCATGCGATCGGGGCCGTCGCTGTGTTCGGTGTTGAGCGCCTCGACGAACGATTTGATATCAGCGAACAGATCCTCGTGCGCCGCGACAATGAGTGTGTTTGTCGCGGTATCAGCGCGCACCTCAACGGGTCTTGCTGTGCGATCTGCTTGCGGACGCTGCCGGTATTGATTCGTCAACATGGACGCTATCGAGTTCGCCTCGGCGGTACGCAACTGAAGCAAACGCAGCGGGGGAAGATCGGCTTGTTCCAGAATATCGAGTCTTCTGACATGCTCCTCGATAAGTTGGTGCTGGAGCGGCTCGGCAACCACGAGTAAACTATTGGTCCGGGTGATCGCAGTAATCGATGGATCTGGAATTTTTCGGCCAGGGTCGATTGAATCTGCGGAAGAAAGAAACGCGAGCAGAGGCGCGACGAGGCCCTCGGCTGATGCCCGCTGTACATCTATATAGCGGGTTGTCCTTGCCGGCGGAGTCATAAGTTGCGCGCGGTCGAGGCCGTCCGTAAACGCAACGAGCGATCGGGCCGTACCCGTGATAWTCAGATGTCCCGATGTCTCGTCGTACTGGACGCTTGCTGGAGTTGAATCTGGATGCTCAAACGCTGCAAGCTCGTGTGCGCGTTTGATTAGGTCATCGGGATCGCCAGATCGAAGGCGGATTACTTCAACTCGTACATCAGCGGATGCTCTTTGGGAAATTTGGTCGAGCAGTCCTTCGACCAGTGCGAACTGAGCCGGCTGGGCACGCACAACGATCTGGTCGAGTTCAGGAATCGCCTGAATCGTCGGCGTGTTCCCATTTCCCCCAAGAACAATCCCGACGATGCGGTTGAGCCGATCAGCCAGTGCCTCTGGCGATTCGCTTGTGACGGGATATGTGCGGGATTCGGTGGAAAGCCCCGCGGTCAACTGCGTGTTTGTGAGCAACTGTACAAAGGAATCGATCTCGCTCCGAGTGCCTATCAAGGTGACAGAAGAAGAATCGACATCAAGAGATCGATCAAGACTGTCTGGATTGCGATTGCTTCTGTTGTATAAGGCTTGAACCTCAGAGAAGACGGCGTTTGGTTCGCTCGTATCAAGACGGACAATCCGCACCTCACGAGACCCGCTGGCTGGGCGATCGATACCTGCGAGCAACGCTTCAAGCCGGCCGATCTCTTCAGCCGGCCCCGCAATAATAAGCGAGCGATCATCTACGCCAGTGACAATCCGCAGCGCATTAAGCTGTCTCGGAGACAACAGCTTCGAAAGCAGCGACTGCGCGGATTGCGCGCTCAGATGCTCAAGCCCAAGAACGCGAGCGACCTCAGACCCTGATTCGTCTACGCCTCGCGCAGGGTCCAACTCGTTAATCAGAGCGGTCGCCTGCAAGACCTGCTCGGCGGTCCCAACGACAGCGACCTTGCGGGCCTCATCAAGACTGACAATCGTCGGCCGCCTGCCTTCTTCCACCGATGCGAAGAGTTCTTGCAGCCTGCTCGAAGCGACACTCGGCTCAACCGATTCGAGCGTAAGCGTGACAAGTGTCCGGCTGCCGCTGCCAACGCCCGGCTCATCCGCATCAAGCAGCGCGATCAGTTCCTCGACGGTTTGGATCCGCGACTCCGGCCCGACAACGATGACCGAATTTGATCGCATGTCGGCCTGGATGTTGAGCCCGCCGACATCGATATCTTCAACAACGCGTTGCTTGCCGTCTTTGTCGATAATGATGCGCTGCACACGCTGGCCGACCAACCCCTTGAGCGCTTCAACGACGACATCGGCCTTGGCGTTGCGGAGCGGGAACAGCCTGTACGACGAATCGACCGGTCGGCGCTCATCAATCGTTGCGATGATCTGAGAGATGCGCTGAACCTGTGCTGCGGTTTCAACGATAATGATAATATTTTGTTCAGCGACCGGCGTGATCGAGCCGTACGAGTCGAGCAGAGGTTTGATCTGCTCCGCCACGAGCGTTGCGTTGGCGTTGCTCAGCGGGATCGTGACGGTGACGATCTGGTCGGGCATGATGCCATCGGGGAGGACCGTATCGAACGCCTCGCCTGATCGCTTGATCGCTTCGGGAAGYGTTGAGAGATAGAGGAACTCGCCTTCGTGCCGGAGGTAGCGGTCGTGCCGGCGCAGCATCAGGTTGAGAATGCTGATGGCCTCGGGCATCTCGTACTCGTGGGCCGACACATATGTCAGCAGCCCCGCGGGCGCATCGGACTCAAAGATAATCGGTACGCCCGACTGTCTCGAAAAGAAATCGAGCACCTGATCGAACGGCGCGTTCTTAAACGCAAAGCCGATGGGCGGCGACGGCTCGGGTTGGGCCTGCTCGATCGCTTCAAGCTGCGCTCCCGGCTGATCATCGGACTGCGCGCACATGGCTGTCGTTATGAGAATGCTGCCGCTGATGGCAGCCACGCGAAGGGTCAACGAAACGGACCCGCTGGCACTGGTAGGCATCCCGCCTGCTCCTGTCTTCGCCGCGCTCCGCGCGACATAACTACTACACGCAATAGTCTACTCGATAACGGCCTCACGCTCAGCCAAAGACTGCCCGAGCGCAACTCGATACCCTGACTCACCTTCTGTGAGCAGAAGAATCCCGCCCTCGATCGCGGAGATGGTGAGCCCCAAAATCTGCCCGCCGGGACGGAGCGTTCTGCTCGTCCCGGTTCTGCTGTTGCTGAGGATCGCTTCCCCGCCAGACGACGACTGCATCACACCAGAAACAACCCAGTCATCATACGGCTTTGGCTTGGGGCGTGGCTGTTCGATCGGCCCGGTATCGACAACAACTGTCTCTTGCACAGGCGCAACAACAAACGGATTGCGAGCAATCGCGCGAGACAACTGCGCCGGATCGGGATCATGCACATGCGCGTTCTCGCCGGCGGTCTCCAGAGCCAAGTCCGACAACACCAAACTCGTCACCCCGGCGATCACCGAGAATGATGCTCGTTCCTTGCCGTTTGGTTGAATAGATATATTTGAAACACGAGCAAGCCACGGCTGGGCTTCGAGCAACGCAATCACCCGGATGCACGATTCATACGAACCCTGACCAGWGATGGTTGTCTCCTGCACAATGCAGTCGGCAAGTCGGCGCTGTTCTCTGCTGAACTCCTTTGGCTTCTCGTGAGCCGCGGGGTTGCCAAGCGGCTTTGGCTCTTTGCATGAGATCACAAACTCACCCAGCCCAGCAGATGTGCAGAGTTCTGTGAGCAGCGTGCGCAAGCGGTGCTCTGCGAGCTCAGCGGTGTCGCCGAGTGTTGAATCAGCGATAGCTTGGAGTTGACTCCGAACACTTTTGGCATCTTTGAGACTTGAAACCATCTGCGATTTGCCGCCGGTCCATGTGGAGAGTTGCGTGCGCATCTTTGTCATGGGCTTTGCGTGGACAGATGTGYAGAGCATGTACACTGCAAGCAACCCCGCAAAGGCAGAGACTGCAATGATAACAGTTCGCTTATTCATCGGCATCCCCCTCCGATACTGGTTGACCAAAAGGACCGTTGCTCGTCAAACGAAACGCAAGCCGATCGGGGAGCTCGGGGCCTTTGGATTCAACATCAAAGCGTGGGTCATCAATAAAGCTCTGCCGAAGCCGAGGAATCATTTCGCGATTGTCAACGCTCGCGTATAGATCGATTGCAATGCTCGAATCACTCGACCACTTGCCACCCGCATACCACCGACTATTTTCACTACGCGCAGCAGCAAATGTTATTCGGCGGGTCTCTACTCCTGTCAAACGATCCAGCACAATGCTAGTTTCTGGAATGATGTCCCCGATCGCGGCTTGCTGCTGCGACCATACTGGGCCTTCTTGAATCAAACCCTGAAGATGGATCAGCCGGGCTTCTTCTCGCAGATGCGCCCGCTCGTTGCGCTGAAGCTGCGCAAGCTCTTTGCTTAGCGTGTCGAGTTTGTGCTGCACACCTGCCCGCTGCTGGGCAAGAATAAAGGCCCCACCGATGAGCACAATCGCCGCCAGAGCGCCAAGCCCCGCGCCGATCCGAACCGCGGGCACCTGCAAGCCCGAGGGCGGGCGAACGTTGCGGAGTTGGAGAACCGGCATGTCACGCGAAGCCGCGAGTTGAATCAGCGGGAGCAGCTCTTCGGGCACGCGCACCGACTTGGGCGTGAACTCTTTCACATCAATATCGAGCTGCTTGGTCAACTCTTCGATGAGCTTGCTGCGCACTTGGACATCGGCGTACAGCCGAGCGGTTGAAATATCCGCTATTCCGCCCACCATTCTGGCGCTCGTAATCGCTCGGTGCGTTTCGGCGACAACCTTGGCGATATCAGCATCCGCATTGTTGTTTCTGTTGAGAAACCGGCTCAGAATCGGCACGCCTTGGTGGACCACAACGATCTCAATCTCGCGCGTGCCAACACCAATAAACAGTTCCGTTGAGTTCGATTCTGTGATTTTTGCCAAGCCCGCCGACCGGGTCGTTACAGAGGCGACCGTTCTGCCTGCTTGTTTCAAGTCTTCGCGAATCCGATCAACAAGCTCAGACGGCGCAGCGCACACAGCGTGCTTCGTGTCTGTGCTCCGAACAACATCGAGCACACACGCATGAGTGTCCATCGTCGAGTGCGAACCGAGATTCATCTTCGCCACGCTGTGAAGATCCGATTGGCTCGCGCCTTCAGGTATTCCAAGCTCGAGCTGCATAAGCACCGCTTCGCGCCGGGGAACAACCAGGAGCACCTTGCCGTCGGGCACCGATTCTCGCTGGAAAAGGTCCCTCAGCCATGCACCCCGCGCAGCAGAATCCATATCTTCCGGCATGGCTGTATCGAGCCACCCCGTTGACTTGCCCGTCCACGCCGCCAGAACACGATTTCGACGGAGCTCAATAACCACTGCAAAACTCATCATATCGCACCACCCGTTCCAAAGCGTCCCCACTGTGTGACCGAAACAGCCGCAGGTTCAGTCGTCGCGCGCTCACGGTCCATCTCAGCAGGTCGTTCTGTCTGTAGCTCATCCGATGCCAACATTGGTTCCTCTTCAGTATCCTCAGTCGTAGTCTGCTGCTTGTGTACCTGCCACGGCAAATATGTCACATCGCGAAGGTACCCCACTCGCGGCCGATCACCGGAGAGATCAACCACCATCTCATACCGAAGCTCACGCGAATGCGTGCGTTGGTTT
Source organism: Phycisphaera sp. (assembly GCA_002732755.1). Taxonomy (GTDB): domain Bacteria; phylum Planctomycetota; class Phycisphaerae; order Phycisphaerales; family UBA1924. The sequence continues at coordinate 11,934 of NVSP01000001.1, read as the reverse complement.
GTTTCATCATCCAAATCATCGTATCGAAGTATCACCGAAAACCTCACGCCAAACTGCACACTCCGCGGACTGAGCATATCAATCACGCTGGCATATTCGGTCACACTTAGAATGCCATCGCGCACTGGCCAAGATAGTCCCGCAAGATCATCTGTTGTCAATGATTCCCGGTGATCAACAAGCGACTCCGCAAGATCGTCATCAATCCCCGGCAACGCAGAGAGAACCTTGGCCGGGGCGTGCGAAAGATCGACCAAGCCGAAGTCGGGTTTGCCATCGTTCAGGTCAAAGGCATCCAGAAGCACATCCCAGTCCTCCGGCGGCACAGCACGCTGCTGAAGCTGCACCAAAACCTCGCTACGCGCCGTAGGCATCAGATCCCCAGAACTGATGCGCTCATAAAGCGTCGTTGCTTCTGTTGACAAACTTCCCGGAGCCATGTCATTCGAGCCTGGGACCACACGAGCGTTCCCAGCGAACCCCGCTTGGCCGCCCGCACCTGTTCGCAACTGCGGGTCGCTGCTTGAAATTGTGAGCAGCGTGCTCTGATCATCCCCATCGCTTTGACCAATCGCGTGACGGATCATCCCAAGCGAACGAATCGGTCTCTGCCCAAGAACATGGTCCGCATCAAGATCGTTGCTCTCAAGAAACTCGGTAAGCACGCTGTCACTCACATGATTGACATCCAATCGCGCAGCAAACGGCTCGATAGCCTGACCGTCGTCGGTCATATCAAGTTTCCATTGCCACGCGGGAGCATCTTCATATCGGAGCACATCTTCGGTTTCGCCAAGTTCCGGCAACCGGCCAGCCAGATCCCGCTGTTGATATATCTCCGCTGCAATGGCGTACGCAGCCGAGCGCGCTGCGAGTCGGTGTTCTTGCCTTGCCACGATCGCCCGGACCGATTCGCTCTGACCCCGCACGCCCGCGAGCATCGCCGTGAGCCCCGCCGCCATGGCGACAACGGCAATTAGCACCACAAAGATCACAACACCTCGCCGCTTCATCGCCCTGCCACCACATCTTCGCTGGCAAGCCCCGGATCAAACGCAGCAAAGACACGCCGCCAATCCGGGTCTCGGCGGTCTTCATCTTTGATTAGCTTAGGCAATTCATCATCTGGCTCAATCGAAGTACCAAACCAAACTGAAACCGACACCGCATTGGGCATCACACCAGCATCATTCCAAGATTCGCCATCGAACACCGAAAACTCCACGCGTTCGACCTGTTCAAGCATCGTGTACCACGACCCCGTTCCGGCTTTGATCCGAAGCCGATCACCAGAATGGCTGATCTCAATTGTCTGGAGATCATCCGCATCGGCAAGGTCGTCCGCGTGTACCGCGACGCCACATGTCACGAGTTTGAGACTTGTCTCCGACAGCTCGAAACCCGGCCCGCCATCGGCGTCAACCGCGACAAGCGTCAGCATCGAGCGGTCGATCACATCCGCAAGAATCGCAATCTGTGAAAGCCGGTCGGCTCGCTCCGCGGCCTTTGCAGAACTGGTCATGACACGCAAACTCGCCGGCAAGAGCGTAAAGACCAGCGCCGTAAGGAGCGCAATCGCAAGTAACAACTCAAAGAGTGTAAACGCACACCGGCGGATCATCGCGCACCGCCAGACTGCCGAACAAGCTGCGAAGCCGTGTAGGCAACCGAGTCGTCTTCAACCCGCAGAACCGAAACATCCATCTGCACAAGCCCTGCCCACTGCGTCGGCGTGGATTCGATCTCGATCCGAAAGACCGGATCACGGACAAACGCCCCCGACTCGACATCGTCTAGCGAGATAACCGCGGTCTGCACCGAGCCGTGCAGATTTTCTGCGGTCGCGGCCCGCGACTCGATCAACGCGAGCACCGAGCACGCCATATCCGATGCGATCAGTCTCTCTGACTCCCGTTCAACCCGGCTCTGTATCCGTGACAACAGCGCAAACCCCGCGACGGCTGCGAGCACCGCAGCAGCAACAGCGAGCATGATCTCCAGCAGCATGAACCCGCGTCTGCTCATGACGCATCATCCGGGGCGCTGCGATCGGGCGAGCCGAACTCATCGTCTTGCACCGGCGAGAACTCGAGTTGCCCCGTCCAAGTTTCAAGCCGGGGCTCAAGCCGCGAGCCATCCGCATCAAGCTGCCAAGGCTCAGCCGCAAGCATCGCCCTGCCATCTGGCAATGCCAAAACCAGCGGCAACTCAGAAGAATCAGAATACGATTGCTCAAACGAGCCGAAATCGGTTTCGTGAGGCAAGCTTCCGCTGTTGCCTTCTGGTGCTGCGGCAATTGTTAATTTAGATGGAAGCTCGTACAAAGCCGTCGGCTGAGGTTCCTCTTCCGATTCAACCTCATCCCCGCCTTCGGCTCGCGTAGGTGACATCGCAAGGTACGACGAGCCGTCGTCGCGTTCGATCAGCGAGACCGAGACGGGCACTCCGCTCTCAAGCGCAGCTGCGCGAGCTTCGAGGATGGCGGACGAGATGCCGTGCTGCGCTGCATTGATGCGATCGGCATCGTTCCAGCGAAACCCCGACACCACAACAAGCCCGCCGATGACAACCATGACAGCCACCACGATCATGAGTTCGATCAGTGYGAAGGCGCGCCGGCAGGATGTCATGTCAATCGCCTCGGCTTAGCCGCCAGATGGAGCTGACTCAAAATCGTACAAGTCCTCGCCACCCTCAGCATCCGACCACGATGTGATGTCGTCATCCGTGCCTTCTTCACCGTCGGGGCCGTAGGACCAGAGGTCGTACTTTGATTSGTCGCCATACTCGCTGATCTGGCGGTACCCCCAAGCGTTGTCCCACTGATCATTCGGGCTTGGGCTTTTGAGGTAGGTGGACCACTTGTCCTCGTCCTCTGGGTTCTCAAGGTTGGTCGATGACCACAAGACGCTCACACCTTCCTCGTCGGTCGGGTAGCGATTGAAATCGAGCCGGAAGCTTTCGAGAGCATCCTCGACTGTTTTCATCTGGATCTTGGTGATGTTCTCTTGGGCCTCACCAAAGCGGTTGAAGACCGCGATCCCGATCAGCGATGCGAGCGCCAGGATAATCGCGATGACAATCATAATCTCGACGAGTGTAAAACCGCGACGAGCAACTCGGCGACGACGGATACCGTTACGCATGGACCGATCCCCCATAAAGAACCAAGCCTGACCCGGCCCGGTTTGCACATGCTAGCAAATTCTGATTCACACCACAACCGGGCATAGACCGCACATCCCATTCAGAGATTGGAGCTCAGTTCTCCCATCGGCAAAAGAAGTGCCGCGGCAACAAGGACGACCGCCAGAGCGATCACAACCAGCAGCAGCGGCTCAATAAGGCGGATCGCGGTGCTCAAAAGCCGATCGACACGCTTGTCCGTTGTATCCGCGATGGTTACCAAGACCTCACCCAGATTATTTGCCGTCTCTGCCACACTAATCATCTCAACAACATCCGGGTCAAACAGATCGCTCTTGGACAACGGCTCCGAGATCGTCCCACCCCCCCGCACCGACTCGATCGCATCTTCTACCGCCCGAGCCATCACCGGATGCCCCGAGGCTTCTTTGGCGATCTGCATCGCACCGATCATCGGGAYMMYGKTSGCMRKCMAKKWYYYMAKSWMKSRSCRAMWWMTYSYSRYRKCGASYGKCKYRRWMASMKTCMCMRCCRMGSRMRMSCSSRSMYKYCACWMSRWRRKCWWSWKRCKSRCWGMKSGMYRSCGGCGCAGCATGACAACCGCAACTGCAACGACCACCGCCGCAATCAGCGTCACGCCAAAGTATTGCCCGAGCATGTCGCTGATAAAGAAGACGATCGTGGTAATCACGGGCAGGTCGCCGTCGAGCCGTGCAAAGAGAGGCCGAAACCTTGGAACGAACGCGATAAACACCACCGCAAGAATCAGAGTACCAAAGACCAGCAGCACCGCTGGGTACACGAGGCTCGCGATGATCTTGCTCTTGAGTTCTGCCTGTGCAAGAAGCATCGAAGAAAGACGGATCAGCACCGACTCAAGAATGCCCGCCCGCTCGCCTGCGCGAACAAGCGCAACCTGAGCACCCGGAAAAAACTCGGGCCGATTCGTCATCGCCTGCGAAAGCTCAACCCCGTCGGCGATTTCATCCGCAAGTTCCGCAAAGACCGCCGCGACCTTGGGCGAAGTCTTCTGCTTTCCAACAAGCCGAATCGCCCGAAGCAGCGGCACCCCTGCCCGGAGCAAATCCGCGATCTGCAAATATGTCATGGCAAGCCGACGCACCGGCAGCCTCTTGCCCGTTCGGGCCACCCGCTTTTTTTGTTCGCTGAGTTCGATGGGTGTCAGGCCTTGGTTCTGCAAGACCAGAGCCGCGGCGCGTTCGCTGGCACCATCAAGGACCCCACGAACGCGTTGCCCGTCAGTGTCAAACGCGATGTACCGGAACTGTCCCACTGCTGACAGTCTAAGCGAATCCCCGCCTAGAGCAAAGCGTTGATCGCTGCCACCACTTGCTCATCGTCCGGGCTGGTCTTTGTATCGAACCTGCTGATCACCTGCCCCTGACGGTTCACCAGGAACTTGGTGAAGTTCCANNYTRYGSCTYGMSMMCSAWMRGCTCAGGCTGACCCGCCAGATCCTTATAGAGCGAGTGGGCCTCTTCCCCCAGCACATCGATTTTGGAGAACATAGGGAAGGTCACATCATAGGTTGAGGTGCAGAACTCCAATATCTCTTCGTCAGACCCAGGCTCTTGTTTGAGGAAATTGTTGGCTGGAAAGCCGAGAACAACAAAGCCGTCGTCCTTGTGCTGCTTGTAGAGGGCTTCGAGCTGCTCGTATTGCCCCGTGTAGCCACACTTGCTGGCGACATTGACGATCAGGACAACCTTGCCCTCGTACTGCCCGAGCGACTCGGCCTCCCCGGTAATCCGATTGACATCGTGATCGAGCACATAGTTTGGTTCCATGACAGGGTCTCCGTTCTCTGATATTTGAGTTTCGGGCGATGTTTTGGCAGCGTCAGAACAACCAACGATCGCCAGCGAGCAGAGCAAGACAAATGATGCGTATTTCATTCCGGTCTCCAAATCGTGCAGCCCCACATGGGCATCTATAATAGASCCAATGGTCGAACTCCGCAGAACAGTCCGTGCAAACCTAGGTGGCGGGCACTCTGCTGCGCTCCCCGCCGGAACCAACGGCCACGCCGGCCAACCCCCGATGCGCGGGCTCGGCACCTACTACGAGTTCGATGTCGTCTGCACCGGCAAGCCCGACCCAGCGACGGGCTACCTCGTCAACATCAAGCAGATCGACCAAGCCGTCCGAGGCTCGGTCCTGCCCTTGGTCCAGCACGAATTGATCCACGCCCCCTCGCGTGAACCGGTGGGTTTCATCCAACAACTCGCCGACGCACTTGCGCCACACCTGCCAACAAAGCTCGTTTCACTCCGATGGAAACTCTCGCCCACATACAGCCTGGAGTATTGCATGGCTACCCCAACCCAAGCGCTGCTCCGCCAGCGCTACGAGTTCGCCGCCGCTCATCGCCTCAATGTCCCCTCTCTCAACGAGAGCGAGAACCGCGACATCTTCGGCAAGTGCAACAACCCCTCGGGCCACGGCCACAACTACGAGCTTGAAATCTGCTGCCGAGTCACACTTGCAAACGACCACCTTTCGCCCGCCGAGCTTGATTCGATCGTGGATGAGACCATCATCCAACGGTTCGACCACAAGCACCTCAACCTCGATACGGCTGAGTTCGCATCTGCCGATGGCCTGAACCCGTCCGTCGAGAACATCGCCAAGGTCTGCTACGAACTCCTTATGCCCCAGATCGCCCGAGGGTCCGGGAATCCATCGCTTGAGCATGTCACCGTCTGGGAAACGCCCAAAACAAGCTGCACCTACCCCGCCTGACCATGCCTTTCCGTTCCGCACCGATCCGATCCGATACACTCACGCCATGGGTATTGGGACAGTCCTCCTCGACCGCGATCTGATCACACGCGAGCAGCTCGATGATGCCATCGCTGAGCAGGCCCGCTCGGGCGAACGCCTCGACCGCGTGCTGCTGAGATTGGGACTCATCGACCGGGCCCAGGTCCTCCAAGCCGTCGGCGAACAACTCCGGCTCGAAGTCGTCGATCTGTCCGACCGCATCGTCGAGAAAGAAATCCTCGACTCGCTCCCGGCCAAGCTCGTCTTTCGCCACCACTGCGTCCCCATCGCAAAGCACGAGGACACGCTGACCGTCGCCACCAGCGATCCGTTCCAGCTCGTCATCCACGACGAGCTTGGCATGCACAGCGGCTGCGCCATCGAACTCGTCCTCGCCGACGACGAAGAACTCCGAAGCTTCATCCGATCCAACTACGGCGTGGCGGGCGACACGCTTGATGCCATGTCCGGCGGGCTCGAAGAACTCATCACTGACGCAGAATCAGACGAACTCGAACAAGCCCAAGAAGCAAGCGTGATCCGGCTCGTCAACGACATCATCGGCGAAGCCCTCGCCGTCCGCGCCACGGATATCCATATCGAACCCTACGAGAGCGAGCTTGTCGTCCGCTACCGGATCGACGGCATCCTCCACCGCGCCAACTTGCCCGCGACCGTCCACCGTTTTGCCGCTGCGATCGTCAGCAGGCTCAAGATCATGTCGAATCTGAACATCGCCGAGAAACGCAAACCCCAAGACGGCAGGATCTCGTTCCGCCACCGCGCCCAAGGCAAGGGCATCGAAGAGTTCGACCTGCGCGTCAGCGTCATCCCGATGGTCTACGGCGAAGGGCTTGTCCTCCGCATCCTCAACAAGTCAGCGGTCAAGATGACACTGAGCGAACTAGGTATGCCAGATGCTGTGATCGAGCCGTGGGAACAACTCATCACCCGGCCCCACGGCATCCTGCTCGTCACCGGCCCGACCGGCTCGGGTAAATCCACCACGCTCTACGCCTCGCTCAACCAGATCGTCAGCGAATCGATCAAAGCCATCACGGTCGAAGATCCGGTCGAATACCAGGTCGCGGGTGTCAACCAGATCCAGGTCAACGACAAGGTCGGCCTCACCTTTGCAGCGGGGCTTCGCGCGATCCTCCGGCACGACCCGGATGTCGTCATGATCGGCGAAATCCGCGACCTTGAAACCGCGCAAACCGCGGTACAAGCCTCGCTCACCGGCCACCTCGTGTTCTCAACACTCCACACCAACGATGCCCCCGGTTCGATCACCCGGCTTCTGGATATGGGCGTCGAGCCGTTCTTGGTTTCGTCTTCGGTCGAGGGCATCCTTGCCCAGCGATTGGTCCGCCGACTCTGCCCCGCGTGCAAATCGCCAGTCGAACCAAACTCGCTTGATCTGCCCCAAGACATTGATATTGAAAGCGGCGACACGCTCTTCGAGGCCGTCGGATGCAAGCAGTGCCTCCAGCGAGGGTTCAGCGGCCGGGTCGGTGTGTACGAGATCATGAAGCTCAGCGAGGCGACCCGCGAGCTTGTGATGAATCGGCATAGCGCCCCACAAATCGCAGCAGCCGCTGAGGCCGAGGGCAATCTCTACTCGCTCAAAGCCGATGCGTTTATGAAAGTCCGATCGGGCCTGACCACGATCGAAGAAGCATCCCGCGCCATCGCGACCTGATACTTATTCTGTGCTTATTTCGGACAACGAATCTGCAACAGCCTGTGCATCGGCCTCACTCATCGCCACGACGACAACCGCTTTCTCGCCAACCCGCCCGACACGCACCGCCGGAACAAACTCGGCGCCACGAACCGTAATCCTTGGCAATTCCCGGCTGACCCACTCTTCTTGCGAATCCCAGATCCCGTTCTTTGCAACGAGCCGATCGACCGCGCGCCGGAGCGAACCCGGCTTGATGACCCGCTCAAACTCAACCACAATGGCGTATTCAAGATCTTCCGTCACGCACAGCGAGATCCTCTCGGTCGCGCGCGCAAGCGACCTGACCAGCGTTGACCGCGCACGGATGTAGAGGTCGTACCGCTGCCAACTCGTCGCCGATGATTCGTCGTCATCGAGTTCGATCGTAATGCGTGATGCTGCCCGGATGCACCAATCAAGACCAACGCCTTGCAGAACCCAGCGCTCAGGATCTTTCGCTGAACTTGTTGGCTCAAGCTTGGCAACGACCACTCGCTGCTGAGCCCCATCGTCCTTCCGGCGTTCCCATTTGGCTCCCAGTTCTCCGTCTTGCACAACAATGCGGATCGTGCGCGCATCGGCTAGCCCCAAAGCACCCAGCACCGCGTTCATCGGCCCCGGCACAAAGTCATCGGGGCTGGCTCTTCGCCATGCGTTGACATTGACGGCCAAGGTCACCGGCGCATCATCTGTTTTGGCAGCGACCTCGATATCCCAGACCCCAAGGCCGATCTCCGACGCGAGCGATTCCAAGCGTGTCTGGGGATGTTCATCCAGACTCAGACTGAGAAACTCAGTGGGCTGCTGAGCAGACACCACGCTACCTATGAGCAGAAGAACCAGCCATGTAAGTATTCTGGGCATGCCAAGATCCTACCCGAAGCAGCAATCTGGCCGATACAGTTGTCACCTTGGAATCGCCTCGACGCATCCTGATCATCCGCCCAAGCGCCCTAGGCGATGTCTGCCGATCCGTGCCATTGGCCGCGGCTCTCCACAACCGCTGGCCAGATGCCAAGATCCACTGGCTCGTCAACGCCCCTTACGCGGATGTGCTCAGCGCCCACCCCGCCATTGACACCGTTATCCCCTTTGATCGCAAGGGCATGGGGGCCACCAGCAAAAAACTCAACCCATTGCCCGTGATCCGCTTTCTCCGCTCCCTCCGCAAAGCAAACTACGACATCACCATCGACGCCCAAGGCCTGCTGCGCTCGGGCCTGTTCACATGGGCGACGCGGGCCAAGCGCCGCATCGGGTACGCCGATGCACGAGAACTCGGCTGGCTTGGGCTCAACTCGCGTGTCCGCATTCCGCAAGACACCCACACCGTTGACAGAATGATGGCGCTCCTTGAACCGCTGCAAATCAATGACGACAAGCCCGACCTTCGGCTCTACTGCGCGCACGATGCAGTGGCAACGGTCAAAGCGGATGCCGAATTTGGCCACCCCTATGTCGTGCTCGCGCCAACGAGTCTGTGGGAAGCCAAGCGATGGCCGATCGAGCGGTTCGCCGAACTTGCCAAGCGGATCGCCGAGTCTGGCCTGCACATCGTTGTGATCGGCGCACCGGGTGAAGAGGACCAGTGCTCGCCGCTGCTTAAACTCGCAGAAGCCGGCTTGCCCGTCATCGACCGCGTCGGAAAGACAAGCATTGGAACGATGATGGCGATCATCGAGCGATCGCAAGCCGTCGTCGCCAACGACTCGGCGGCTCTGCACATGGCGGTCGGATTCGACCGCCCGATCGTCGCGCTCTTTGGCCCAACCCGTACACAATTGGTTGGGCCATATAAGAAGGACGAGGCAGTGATCCAGCACATCGAGCCGGGCGACCCGATGGACCACAAGCACGCCGAATCAGGCCAAGCGATGATGCGGCGGATCGCGGTCGATGAGGTCTGGGATGCGCTCAACCTATCGCTAGAGCAGTTTCTGTCAAACTGTAGCGAGCGACCGTGCCATTGACCTGTCCGCAGGTCAATGCTCTTTTGCGCTTTGCCGTACTTTGCGGGATGCACTGACCCCAAGACGGGTCAGTGGCACGGGGACAAAGCACAACATACACGCGACAGAGAGACTGAAAATGCTCTCGTTGGCCTGAACATACCGTGCATTTCACGGCACATAAAGAAATACCCCGCAAGGCAATCCTTGCGGGGCGTTGAGCATACTTCATGTTAGTGGCGTTGATCCTCTGAATAGATCAGAACTGGATCTTGTCTGTGCCCATAGCGCTGTGGTCGTCCATGCCGCCGCGGGTTGGTCCGATGTCGCCCCCGAGGTTGTCGCCGCCGCCATCGCCGGCATCGTCGCCCCCGGCAGCCGAGGTGTCGCCCCACTGTGCCCGCTTGAGCGAGAGGCCGATCTTGCGGTCCGATGAATCGACACGCAGGATCTTGACATCGACTTCCTGCCCCGACTGGACAATATCGAGAGGGTTCTCGACCTTGTGGTCAGCGAGTTCGGAGATGTGCAAGAGGCCTTCGAGGTCGTCTTCCAGCTCGACGAAGACGCCGAAGTTGGTGACTTTGGTGACCTCGCCGCGGACAACCATGCCCGGCTTGTAGTGCTCTGGGATGAGGTGCAGCCACGGGTCTTCGCTGAGTTGCTTGACACCCAAGCTGATGCGCTGCTTCTCTTGATCGACTTCGAGAACGACAGCCTTGACGATGTCGCCCTTTTTGTGCAGCTCGTTTGGATGCGTGACCTTCTTGGTCCACGACATGTCCGAGACATGTAGAAGGCCGTCGATTCCCGGCTCGATCTCGACGAACGCGCCGTAGTTGGCCAGGTTGCGGACCTCGCCCTCGATGATGGTGCCCGGGGGGTACTTCTCTGCGACAAGCTCCCACGGGTTGACCTCGATCTGCTTCATGCCGAGGCTGATCTCTTGCTTGTTCTTGTCGATGTCGAGCACCACAACTTCGATTTCCTGTGCCGGCTCGAGCATCTCGGACGGGTGGTTGACGCGGCGGGTCCATGACATCTCGGAGATGTGGACCAAGCCTTCGATTCCATCTTCGAGGCGAATAAACGCGCCGTAGGACATGATGTTGACCACTTCGCCCTTGATGCGTGAGCCGACTGGGAACTTCGCTTCGATCTCTTCCCATGGGGAAGACTCGGTCTGCTTGAGACCAAGAGCGATCTTTTCCTTCTCACGATCGATGTTGAGGACTTTGACCTCGACCTTGTCGTCGATTTTGAGGAGTTCTGATGGGTGATTGATGCGACCCCATGACATATCAGTGATATGCAAGAGTCCATCAATGCCGCCGAGGTCAACAAACGCACCAAAGTCGGCGATGTTCTTGACGGTGCCCTTGACGATCTGGCCCTCTTCGAGGGTCGACATCAAACGACGCTTGGCCTCGGCACGCTCGGTCTCAACCAAACGACGACGCGAGATCACAATGTTGCGACGCTCGGTATCAATCTTCAGAATCTCGGCACGGATCTTCCGCCCAACAAACTCATCAAGATTATGCGGGCGACGGATATCCACCTGCGAKGCAGGCAAGAATACCGGCACGCCGATGTCCACCAGAAGACCACCCTTGATCTTCCGAAGCACCAGACCCTCGACAACATCTTCTTCTTTGGTCGTATCAACAATCCGCTGCCAAGCAATCTGRCGRTCRGCCTTMCGCTTRGAMARCTCRATAATGCCYTCAGCGTTCTCGATKGAYTCRAGRAGMACATCAACCTCATCGCCRATCTTSAGCGAWGGCATRTCWKCAAACTCTTCGCGAGCRATCAAACCCTCRCTCTTRAGACCGACATCAACAACAACATCRTCGCCGGCAAARCCGATGACSGTSCCCTTGATSAGTTTGCCMGARGTCARGTCCCGRGCCTGGTCMKMMAGAATCGAATCCATCTGGGYYTCGGTWCCSGYSRCATCGCCGAARGCCTCGCCCAGAAGCGCCATCGTTTCATCATCGTTAATTCCGAGTGAAGCGATYAGAATCTCGTCGATCATATTGTCTAGTTCCTTCCCTGCCCGCAGAGCGGACAGAACGATCGGGATCAAGCGTTGCCAGGCCAAAGCAACGCGCCCACGATCACCACCAAAAAAGACTCTTGGTGGGTGTTCCCTCAAATAGAGAACGCTTGGGGTTGGGTTGTCACCCAGATAGACCATCTATCAGAGTGCAGCGGCCAATCCCGGCCAACAGCCGGGGAAGAGAGGATAGAGCCCAAACCACGCGCAGAAAACCTGACAGAGCATAGTTTTAGACAATTTGAATATCCACAAACCCCCATACCCCC